>JACCTJ010000131.1 GCA_013812485.1 Thermoleophilaceae bacterium | reverse complement strand
CGTCGATCCTCCAGCAGAAGTTCCAGCGCGCGATCGACGACCAGCTCTCCTCGCCTGCCTCGTCGCTCGAGCTCCTGCTCGCCTTCTCCCTCGGCGGACTGCTGCGAGGCCTCGTGATCGCGGTCCTCACCTTCGCCGCCGCCTCGCTGCTGGTCGACCTGCCGGTCGAGCACGTCTTCGTGCTCGTGCCCTCCCTGCTGCTCGTCGGCTTCTTCTTCGCCCAGCTCGGCGTGCTCGTGGGGGTGCGGGCCGAGCAGTTCGACGATGTCTCCTTCGCCCAGACCTTCGTGCTCCAGCCGCTGATCTTCTTGGGCGGCGTCTTCTACTCGGCGACGTTGCTACCCGAGCCGTTCGAGACCCTGACCCAGTTCAATCCGGTCTACTACATGATCGGGCTCGTCCGCTACGGCTTTCTCGGCTACACGGAGGCGAACGTGGCCGTGTCGCTCGCCTTCCTGACGCTCGCCACGCTCGCGCTCTTCGCGGTCAACTGGCGGATGTTCGCCACGGGCTACAAGCTGCGCGCCTGAGGACGCTCCGCCGAACGGGGTGGCGGCGCCACCAGCTTTCAGTCCGTGTCGTCGCGAAGCCGGTCGAAGACCAGGCCGGTGACCTCCGCGAGCAGGAGCTTGTCGCCGACGTCGATGCCCAGGTCCTGGAGCGACCACTCCCAGGGCTTGTCGAGACCGAGGGCGGTGTTACCGAGGACGTCGCCGGCGTAGATGACCCCGAACGCCGTGGCCACCGCCCTCTGCCCGCGTAGCGAGGTCCGCTTCGCGATCAGGGCGTGGCCGACCCCCCAGGTCAGTCCGACGGCGAGGTGCGCGGCGTAGTTGAGGCGCCGCCGATCGCGCCCGCGCCTGGGGGCGACGGGCAGGACCTTCTCGACGAGGGTGGCCGGGGCATAGCTCTCCTCGCGCCCGGTGAGCGGCATCTCGACGAGACGCTGGAAGGCCGTCATGGCGACGACGCCGACGAGGCCGGCGGCCGTTCCGCGGGCCATCGTAGTCGGCACGCTCTCGGGACTGGAGCTGGGCACTGCGGGCCTCCGAACGCTCGCTGGGAACGAGAACGAGACGGTACTAGGCGGTATCGTTTCGCGTCGGGTCGTCGCCGATCGGGGCGTGGCGGCGGAGATTGCCCACAGTCTCCGCGAGGGCGTCGTCCATCACCTCGCGGTCCGCGTGGACGGTGGCCAGCAGATAGGCGCCCTGGATGCTGGCCAGCGTGGCCGTGGCCAGGCGCTCGAGCGGGGCATCTTCCCTGATGTGACCACTCCGGGTCAGGCGTCGCAGGCCGGCGGTCAGACTCGCCTGCCACTCGGCGAGGGCCTCCGCCAGCTGGGCGTGGAGGTTTTCGTCGCGGCCTGAGAGCTCGACGGCCAGAGATCCGAGCGGACAACCGCCGGCGAAGCGCCGCTGCTCGTGGCGGTCGGCGAGATCGGTCAGGTAGCGCTCGAGGTCCGACCAGTCCTCAAGGCGCTCGAGTGCGTTGCGCTGCGGAGTCAGATAGCGGTCGACCTGATGGTCCACGACCGCCCCGACGAGCTCCGACTTGCTCGCGAAGTAGCGGTAGAACTGGCCCTTGCCGGCTCCGGCGGCGGCGAGCACATCCTCGACGCTCGTGGCCTTGACGCCCCGCTGGTGGAAGAGCCGGGCGGCGCATGCGAGGATCGCGTCGCGCGTTTCGCGCCCGCGCTCGGTCGGGGGCTCGGCCATCGCCTCAGTGTGACCGTTGCGCTCCGTGGCCGTCCGGATGCGCCTATGGTCGGGGCATGGTCGCTCGGGTAGTCACGGGATTGGTTCTGGGTGCGGTTGCCTCGTTCGCGCTCGGTTGCCAGTCCGAACGCGAGCCGCCTTCCACGGACGGCGACCGCGCCGCGGGTCCGCGATCCGGGCTCGCCCCGCCCGCCGAGCGGCCAAGCCGGGCGTCTCGCCGGCGGATCCCACGCTGCCCGCGCGATGCGGCCAACTGCCGGCGAGCCGGGGGGCGTGTGCTCTACGTCGAGGCCGTCGACCCCGACGGCGACGGCGACGCGCACCTCGTCCTGGCGAGCCGTCAGGGCATCACCGCCCCCGGGCTGACGATCGTCGATCTCAAGGCCGGCCTCCGCCCGGCGCGGCTCCCCCGGCCGGGGGACTGGGTGGGCGCGGCGGGGCCCGTCTTCCCCGGCTCTCGCGGGCAGAGCCAGATCGAGGCGACGAGGCTGCGGGTGAGGCGGGCGAGCAGGTAGCCGGCCGTGGCCGGCGCTACCCGGCGGCGGGCTCGGCGACGCGCAGAACCTCGTAGGTGTGCCCCGCGGCCCTCAGCCGATCGACGAGTGGCGTGCCCATCCCCGTGGCCGGGGTGAGGACGCCGGCGCGAGCAGGAAGGCGATCGCCGTCGAGGGCGAGGCACAGCGCGCTCTCTCCGAGCATGACCGAGGTCGCCAGGTAGCCGGGGTCGCCCCGGGCGGCGACCTTGACTCGGTAGTGCGCTCCGCCCGAGGTGTGCGCGTGGATCTCGAGCCGGAAGAAGCCGCCTCGCTGCTTGGCCTCGCTCGGTCCCTCCCCGGGCTCGGGAAGCACGCGATCGAGCAGCGACCGCGTGGGGCCGAAGTCGAGCCCGGCCTGGAGGGCGGCCAGGGCGCCGGTCAGAGCCGCGGCCTTGACCGGCGCCGCCGGCCCGGAGCCGAAGCCGGTGACCTCGCGGTAGCGAAAGCGCCGGCCGTAGGCGAAGTCCTGGAGGGCGTTGCTGCGACGGACCACGCGCGTGTTGGTCGAGGCCATGACGAAGGGCCCGACCCAGCCGCCGGCGTCGTCGCTGCGCTCGATCCCGCGCAGGTCGCGCTCGGGGCCGAGGCCCGGCTCCGCGCCCCGATCGGGGCTCAGCGCGTAGGGGTCTGCCACGATCCGCCCGAGTGCGGGGTCGCTCTTGACCTCCTCGAGCTGCCCCTTCAGCGAGGCGATGGTTCCTCCGCTGAACCCGCCCTTCGCCGCGGTGACGACCAGGGTCGTCTGCTCGAGGTCGCCGGCGCCGTCCTCTTGGGCCGCCCGGTCCAGGAGCAGGACGCCGAGATCGGACGGGATCGAGTCGAAGCCGCAGGCGTGCACGATCCGCGCGCCCGAGGCCTTGGCGCGGGCGTGGTGGCGCTCGCTCGTCTCGCGCATGAACAGCACCTCGCCGGTCAGGTCGGCGTAGTCGGTGCCGGCCTCGACGCAGGCCTCGACCAGCGCCTGCCCGTACCGGCGGTAGGGGCCGACCGTGGTGGCGATCACGCGTGTGCGCCCGGCCAGCGCCGCGAGTGAGGCCGGGTCGCTCGCGTCGGCGGGCACGAGCGACCAGTCGGCGGCGGCGGGCCCGAGCTCGGCCTGGACCTGTGCGAGTCGCTGCGTCGAGCGCCCGGCGAGCCCGATCCGTACTTCCGAGGGAGCATGGCCGGCCAGATACCGCGCGAGCAGCCATCCGACGAAGCCGGTGGCGCCAAAGACGGCGATGTCGAGCTCGCGCCGGTCGCTCACCGCGGCCACGCTACCGGCTCCGCGCTCAGGCCACGAGCCGCTCGACCCGGAAGCTGCGCTCGCCGCGCGGGGTCTGGACGGTCACGCTCTGGCCCGGAGCGCGCCCCACCAGCGCGCGCCCGACCGGCGACTCCGCCGACAGGCGGCCCTGGGCGAGGTCGGCCTCGGTCGGCCCCACGATCGTCCACACGTGGGTCTTCCCGCTCGCCTCGTCGACGATCTCGGCGGTCCGGCCGAAGCCGAGCGTGTCGTCGTCGGCGGTCTCGGTGACGACCGCCTTGCGCAGATGGTTCTGAAGGCGCTTGATCTTGGTCTCGAGCAGGGCCGAGTCGTTCTTGGCCGCGTGGTACTCGGCGTTCTCCTTGAGGTCGCCGAGCGAGCGCGCGTAGCGGATCCGGTCGGCCAT
>JACCTJ010000129.1 GCA_013812485.1 Thermoleophilaceae bacterium | reverse complement strand
CCCTGGCGCTTGGCCTCGCCGAGGCGCGCGACCCACTCGGTCGCGGTCGCGAAGCTGACTCTGTGGCCGCCGAGGCAGGCGCGGATGCCGAGCGCGATCGCCAGGTGGGTCTTGCCGGTCCCGGGCGGGCCGAGCAGCACGACGTTCTCCTTGGCGTGCAGGAAGTCGAGCTGGCCGAGGTGCTCGATCACCTGGCGCTTGATCGAGCGCTGGAAGGTGAAGTCGAACTCCTCCAAGGTCTTGCGGGCTCCGAAGCGTGCCGCCCTGATCCGTCCCTCGCCGCCGTGGGACTCGCGCGATGAGACCTCGGTGGAGAGCACGGCCTCGAGGAAGCGCTCGTGCGACCACTCCTCGCTGCGGGCGCGCTCGGCGAGCTTGGGCATCGCCCGCGCGGCCGCCGGCGCCTTGAGGGCGCGGAAGAGGTGGGAGAGCTCGGAGACCCGGCTCATGCGGGGATCAGCTCGTCGTAGCGGGCCAGGGGGCGAACCTCGACCTCGGGCTCAGGGCGGCGCCCCTTGCGCTCTGAGCGCAACCGCTCAAGCGCCTGCTGGTGGGCGGGGTCGGTGAAGCTCAGTCCGCCCGCAAAGACGCGATCGTGGTGGGCGGCGAGCTCGCCGGTGTCGAGCGCGACCGCGGTGATCGCTCGCTGGCTGGCGGTGATCTCGACCCGGCGCCCGGCCAGGCGCGGGTCGAGCGAGTAGTCGTTTCGGTCAAAGCGCAGGTAGGGCTGGGGCGCGACCCGCGCGACCCAGCGGCGGTCTGGGTCGGGCAGCTTGCAGGGCAGCGCTCGCATCCGCTCGCGCTCGCAGGCGAGGCGCTCGGCCACGGGCGCGCGGGTGGTGCGGTGCACGCGCTGGTTGATCCTCTCGCACCAGCGGTCGAGCTGGTCCTGGAAGTCGAGCGCGTTCGCGAACAGGCGCCCGGCCTCGAAGTTGCCGTGCACGTAGCGGTGGGTGCGCTCGAGCGCACCCTTGGCCTGGCAGTCGCCGGGATCGAGGATCACCCACCCAGCCGAGAGCTGGCCGCAGTAGGCGGCGAAGCCATCGGTGGGTTGGCCCCCGCCGCGGTGGATCGCGCCCTCGCGGTCCCAGACGAGCTTCTGCGGCAGAGCGCCGAGACGGGCCAGGCAGCGGCTCATGCCCCAGGTGATGTCGGCGAGCTCCTTCGAGAACACGAGCGTCCCCGCGAAGGCGCGCGAGTAGGGCAGCTCGGCGGTCACGATGAAGCCCCGCCGCGTCTGTCCGAAGCCGACCGGGACCTCCCTCCTCGGCTCGCAGAGGTCGAACTGGCACAGCTCGCCGGGGCGGTAGGCGGTCCGCTGGAAGGTGCGCCGCGGGCGGTAGAGCGGTCGGACCTCGCGCAGCAGCTCGTCGAGGATCGTCTTCGAGCCCTCGTAGCCGAGCGCCTCGATCTCCTCGCGGACCCGAACGCCCGACAGCGTCGGGTCGCCAGCGAGCAGCCGCTCGACCTCCGCCCGGTAGGGGTCGAGCTTCGACGCCCGGCGCGGACGCGGCCCATAGCTCGGCGGCTCCGGCGAGGCAAGCGCGCGGCGGATCGTGTCGCGATGGACCCCCGTCCGGCGATGGATCTCTCGCTGCGAGAGCCCCTCGACGCGCTTCATCCGCCTGATCTCCGCCCACTGCTCCACGTCAAGCAACGCCTTCCTCCGGTCTCGATCGAGTTGATCGAGCCAGATCAAGGGCCCGGCCGGACGCCTCTCCGGCCGCTACGCGGGTGGCCCAGAATTAGACCGGCGCAGGTGGACCAGTATTCAGGCGGCGCCTACAAAGATCGCGTTGGCGAGCTCGACCCTGGTCTTCCAACGCCGGCGGTCGAGTAGCTCGACCTGCATCCGCCCCCAGAAGGACTCCATCATCGCATTGTCCAGAGCGGTGCCGGTGCGGCCGACCGACGGCATCAGGTCGGCTTCCTTGATCCGCTGGGTGAAGGTCCAGGAGGTGAACTGCGTTCCGCGGTCGCTGTGGATCACGGTCTGATCCGGTTCCCGGTTTCTGATCGCCATCCCCAGGGCGTTGGTGACCAGCACCGCGGTCTGGGTCGAGTCGATCGACCAGCCGACCACCTTGCGGCTGAAGGCGTCGAGGACCGCGCAGCAGAAGACCTTGCCTTCTCGGGTCGGATGCTCGGTGATGTCGGTGACCCAGAGCTTGTTCGGGCCATCTCCGGTGAAATCGCGCTGCACCAGGTCAGCGGCGACGAAGACGCCATGCGGCCCACGGCGTCTCCTCGGCCGCTTTGGCAAGCCCTCCAGGCCTTGCTCAGCCATCAGCGAGTAGACGAGCTTGTGGTTGACGATCACCCCGTGGCCAAGTCGTAGCTCCGCACCGATGCGCCGATATCCATAGGTGCCGAAGGAGTCGGTGTGGATCTGGGCCAGCAAAGGGGCGAGCCAGGTCCGCCTCAGCTGGCGGTCGGTCGGTGGCCGCCTGCGCCAGTAGGCGTAGCTGCTGCGGTTGACGCCGACGACGCGGCAGGCCTCCCGCTCGCTGAATCCCTGCCCGGTCAGGCCCTCGACTACCGGGAAGAGCCTTTTGGGTGGACCTTCTCCTGCTCGTCGAAGATCTTCGCCGCCTCCCGGACCAGGTCGAGCTCATGCTCGAGCTCGCGGATTCGCTTCTTGGCGGCCGCTAGCTCGATGTTCTCTGCGCTGGTGGTGCCAGGCACCTCTCCGTGATCGATCCGGTCCTGCTTGATCCAGCGGAAGATGGTGGCGTCGGAGACGCCGTAGTCAGCGCTCAGCTCCGACACGGGCCTTCCGGCCCGCGCCGTGGCGATGATCCGCTCGCGAAACTCTCGGGGGTATTGCTGTGGGATGTCGACTCCTTCGGTGGGGCTGGAGTCTCATCCATCGTGGCCCGATTTGCGGGGGTTAGATCAGGTGGACCGAAGAACGGGGTCCGCCCACGTCTATTCGATCCTCAGAGACGCCGAGTCTCAGCTTATCGAGAAGCGGCAGATGATGATCCCGCCAGCGCGACTCGAGTTTTCTAAGTAAGTCCGCGTCCAGCAGTTCGTCGCCGGTTAGCCCGTGTTGCCGTTGCAAGTCTTGGTCTGGGTTGGGATGCCGGTACTCGGTGAGAGGGGGAATTCCGAGGAATGGATCCCCAGTGGACATGCTGCGCGTCCCCCGGAAGGTGCTGGGGACTCCCGGGCCGTTCTCCCGTAACGATCAGATCGTACTCTGTGCGCACCCCAGACT
>JACCTJ010000120.1 GCA_013812485.1 Thermoleophilaceae bacterium | reverse complement strand
GCTCTGGGCAGTGGAATGATTAGGATGGAGCTAATCCCAACTGACTTTGAGGTATTTCCCTCCGGAGGTGAGGTAGATGGCTGACTACGCAAAGGACGTGCTGGTGGAGACGCAGTGGGTCCAGGAGCACCTGGACGACGACTCGATCCGGATCGTCGAGGTCGACGAGAATCCCGCGCTTTACGCGGAGGCCCACATCCCGGGGACGATCGGCTTCGACTGGAAGGCGGATCTCCAGGACCCGGTGAGGCGCGACTTCCTCGGTGCCGACGAGTTCGGCGAGCTGTTCGGGAGCCGCGGCATCTCGAACGAGCACACGATCGTCCTGTACGGCGATCGCAACAACTGGTTCGCCGCCTACACCTACTGGTACCTGAAGTACTACGGCCACGACAAGGTCCTGCTCATGAACGGCCCGCGCGAGAAGTGGATCGGGGAGGACCGCCCGACCACCAAGGACGAGCCCGACCACGCGTCCGCGCAGTTCAGCGCCCGCGGTCCCGACGACTCGATCCGCGCTCGCCGCGAGGAGGTCCTCGAGCAGCTCGACTCGAAGACCCGCCTCGTCGACGTGCGCTCGCCGCAGGAGTTCTCGGGCGAGCTGATCTCGATGGCCGGCTACGAGCAGGAGGGCGCGCAGCGCGCCGGCCACATCCCCGGCGCCGCCTCGGTGCCGTGGGCCCAGGCCGTGCGCGAGGACGGCTCGTTCAAGTCGGCCGCCGAGCTGCGCGAGCTCTACGGGTCGAAGGGTGTCTCGACCGGCGACCCCGTGATCGCCTACTGCCGCATCGGCGAGCGCTCCGCGCACACCTGGTTCGTCCTCCACGAGCTGCTCGGCCAGGACGACGTCAAGAACTACGACGGGTCCTGGACCGAATGGGGCAGCATGGTGGACGTCCCGATCGAGAAGTCGGTGTAGGCGGCTGCAAAGCGTCGTCTGCGGGCGTCCTCGGTCGCTCGTGCGGAGCACACGTCGCTCCCTGCGTCCTTCGCATGCTCGCTTTTCGCCGCCTGGCGCGCGATCCACGGCGAGCGGCTACGACCTCGCCGTAAGCGCGGGCCGTGCTCACAGCACCGGCTCGAGCCGTTCGAGCAGCTGCTCCACGATGCGCGCGGTCGCACCCCACACGAAGTGGCCATCCACGGTGTAGGTCGGCGTCTTGAACGGCACGCCCTTGCCGAGCAGGCGCTTTGACTCGTAGCCGCGCACCAGCGCCGGGAGGGAGAGCTCGAGCACGGCCTCGACCTCGGTGGGCTGAGGCAACCATTCGTGGCCCGGCGCGATGACCCCGACGAAGGGGTAGATGCGGTAGCTCGTGACGAACGTCGCGGTCGGTGGCAGCGCTCCGACCAGCTCGACGGCGCCGCGCGGGAGCCCGATCTCCTCCTCGGCCTCGCGCAGGGCGGTGACCCGGAGGTCCTCGTCCGGGCGGTCCTGGCGGCCGCCGGGAAAGGAGATCTCGCCGGCGTGGCGGCGCAGGTCGCCACGGCGCTCGGTGAGCACGGCGTGCAGCTCGGCCCCGCGGACGAAGAGGGGGATGAGCACCGCCGCGTCCGTCGACCCGGGCGCATCCATCTCGGCCGCCGCCTCGGGGGTGAGCAGCAGCTCGCGGAGCCGGTCGGCGGTCGCCATCGGCGTAGTATCGAGTTATCTCGGAGGCGCTCCTGATCATTGACTTCCAGAACGACTTCGCGCAGCCCGACGGTGCGCTGAGCGTGCCCGGAGGCGACGAGATCGCCGCCCGTCTCAACGAGCTCGCGGCCTCGGATCGCTTCGAGCTCGTGGTCGCGACGCGCGACTGGCATCCACCCGACCACTGTTCCTTCGAGAAGCAGGGCGGGCCGTGGCCCGTGCACTGCGTCCAGGGCACGAAGGGTGCAGAACTGCATCCCGCCCTCGACTTCGAACGCGTCGACGTGCTCTTCGACAGCGGACAGGAGCCCCATCTCGAGGGCTACTCGGCCTTCGAGCGACCCGAGCTCGGGAGCATTCTCCGCGAGAAACGTGTCGACATCGTCTACGTCGCGGGGCTTGCGACCAACATCTGCGTTCGAGGCACCGCCCTGGGCGCGCTCGAGGAGGGCTTCGGGGTCACCGTCGACACCCGCGCCTCACGCGGCATCGACGCCGAGGGCGTCGTCTCCACCGCCGATGCGGTCGACGAGCTCGGCCGGGCCGGCGCGACGGTGATCTGAGACCGCCGCGAATCAGTTCAGCTCTAGCCGCTCCTCGAACATGACCTCGCCCTCGAGCGTGCGGTGTACCGGGCACTTGGCGAGCACCTGCATCAGCTTCTCGCGCTGGTCGTCGGGCAGCTCCTTGGGCAGTCGCACGTCGATCCGGAACTTCGTCGGCGAGCCGCGCTGGGCGGGCTCGTAGTCGACGTCTACGGTCACCTCGCCGACGTCCCACCCCTTGCGGCGCGCGTACATCTCCATCGTGATCGCGCTGCAGGAGGCCAGGCTCGCGGCGAGCAGCTCCTGCGGGTTGGGCCCGCCGTCGTGTCCGCCCTGCTCCTCGGGCTCGTCAGAGGTCAGGTGGTGGCGCCCGACCTCGAGGTCGTGGCGAAAGCTGTTGCCGGCGCGGTGCGCCGTAGCTCGCATGCACATGACCCTCGACTTCTCCCGAGGAAGAGCTCTGGATCATCCTCGTCGGCGAATCGCGCCAGCGCGTAGACCGCGTCGGAGGCGCGGTTGAGGTAGCGCAGCACCGTGTCGTCGGC
>JACCTJ010000115.1 GCA_013812485.1 Thermoleophilaceae bacterium | reverse complement strand
CGTGCTTGCGCTGTTCGCACACGGCTCCTCGGGACGGCGGGTTATGACCCCCCGCCGCCGGCCGGTGTGCGACCTCGAATCATCCTCACTCCAAGGCCAGTCGTGGCTGGGTGGGGGCGATGATGTTCCTGCGGGACCTGCGGTGCAGATCGACCAGGCGAGTCAGGCCACGCTCGGTGAAGAACCTCACCGGCATGGCCTTGTCGACGGCCGGAGCGTGGCTGAGTGCCCACGTGGACTTGCGTCCGGCGTAGACCTGGCCCCACGCGCTCTGCCACTTGACCCCGAGCTTGACGAGGTTGCGGGCGATCGTTCGTTGTCGTCTCCAGTGCTTGAGCACGATCGCGCGCAAACGCCGACGGATGTGGGCGTCCAACGCGCGCAGCGTGAACTGTTCGCTGGCCGCGGCGATCCCGAAGAACTGGTGCCATCCACGCAGCCACACGTTGAGCCTGTGGATGCAGCTCGCAAGCGTGCCTCCCCAAGATCTCGGTGTGAGTTCGCGGATGCGTGCCATCGCGAGCCGCTTGGTGCGCTCAGACAGCAGCACCTCCACGGTCCCGTCCTGCGAATCGCGCCGCAGGCAGAAACCGAGGAAGTGGCGGTCCTCCGGGCGAGCGACGGCCGACTTGTCGTGGTTGATCTTCAGGCGCAAGCGCCGTCTGATGAACCGCTCCAGGCTGGCCATCACCCGCAGCCCGGCCCGCTCGCTCGCCACATAGACATTGGCGTCGTCGGCATAGCGGACGAACCGGTGGCCACGCCGGGCAAGCTCACGGTCGAGCTCGTCCAGCACGATGTTCGACAGCAACGGCGAGAGCGGCGAACCCTGAGGCACACCCTCGTCGGTCGCGATCACGACACCGTCCGGCAGCACGACCTTGGCCGCCAGCAACCTGCCGATCAGCACGAGCAGCCTGCGGTCTGAGACCCGCTGCGCGAGCCTGGCCAGCAGCCGCTGATGGTTGATGCGATCAAAGAACTTGTCCAGATCGACATCGACCACCCACTCGTAGCCGTCCTGCAGATGCTGGCCGGCTTCGGCGACCGCCGTGTGGCAACTGCGGCCAGGTCGAAACCCGTGGCTGCTGGGGTGAAACGTCGGCTCGAACACAGGCTCGAGCACCTGCCGCACGGCCTCCATAACCACCCGGTCTGCCACGTCGGGGATCCCCAGGTCGCGCTGCCCGCCACCCGCCTTGGGGATCTGCGCCCGGCGAACCTCGCCCGGACACCAGCGCCCCTCCAGCAGATCGCGCCGCAGCCCCGGCAGCACGGCCGGCCACTGCTCTCGCAGCACCTGCACCGTCATCCCGTCCGGGCCAGCAGCCCCCTTGTTCGACACCACCTTCAACAACGCCGAGTCGAGACACTCGACGACCTCGTCCATCATCGCGGGCGCGCTCTGCTGCGCGTTGACGACCGCCTTCGGCACCCCCATCGCACGGAGGCCCCCTTGCGGGACTTCTGCTGTCGCGATCGGCAGACACAACTGCAACGCCGCTTCTTCGACCGGGACCGCCTTCCCTTGCCCGCCGGTGCTCGACCCGGCGGGCTGGGCGGGCATTACCCCGCCGTCCGGTCCTACGCGGTCCTCCGACTTCTGCTGGGCCATCAGCCCTCGTCCTCTCGTCCTCCGGCCTACCGACCGATCCGGCCGGCACCCAACAGATCTCCTGGGGTAAGACGCTGAGATTTCGCTGCGATCGCGTCGCCACTACGCCCCCGGTCATCAGACAGGAACAGGGCATCGCTGCCGCGAGCCAGCTCACCCCGCCCGGGGAACGCCTTACGGCGCTTCACTTCCGTTCGCCACCGCAACGCATCTACGGCTTCCTTCAGACCCGCCCTCACGGAAGCCCGACGGCGCTCAACGACAACGCCAACGGACCGCCCGGTGAACTCCGGGCCGCGCCCTTGCCTCATCGATGATGGGTTCCCTCTGTCAGGGCCCCAGTACAGGACTCACACCTCCGATCTCAACGTCATGCCCAGCACACCCGGGGAGGCTTCCGGACGTGCATCTGCACATCCTCCCCCCTCCCCCCACCGACCGGCCGCCCCGCCACCTTACCCCCGGCCGCGACTTCCTAGCCACCTACCAATAACGGACGATTCGACCTTCCACTAACCGAAACGGCGCATTTCTGCTCCGATGCTAGGCAGACCCCGTACCGCGCTCGGCGACCCCGTCAGGATCCGTGCTCGCCGCGCAACTCTCGGCCACGAGTGAGTCGACTAGGTCCTGGACGTCGTTTCGCTCGAGCGCCGAGAGCCGCTTTAGGGGCCTGTCCATAAACCCCTGCTGACCGGCCTTTGACGTCCGCGACGCTCGCGACCATGCGCTGCGTCCGGGTACGCGCGCGAGGAGGTCGGCGGATGGCGATGGGGGCGGCGAAGGGTGACGCGGCGACGTTGCAGGTCGAGATGGTCTGCCTCGACGAGCTCGTCCCCGAAGACGACCGCTACCGCCGCCTCGACGAGCTCGTCGACTGGTCGTTCGTGCGCGAGGGCGCCGCTCCCTACTACGCCGACGAGCTCGGTCGCCCCTCGCTCGATCCGATCGTGCTCGTCAAGCTGATGCTGGCAGGCGCGCTCGAGGGGATCGGCTCGGTCCGCGAGCTGCTGCGCGTGGCCGCGCTGCGGATCGACCTGCGCCGCTTCCTCGGCTACGGCTTCTGCGATCGCCTACCCGTCCACCAGACGATCTCCCACGCCCACATCCGGCGCTTCGTCGACGCCCAGCTGTTCGAGCGCCTGTTCGCGCGCTCGGTCAGCCTCTGCAAAGAGCACGATCTGCTCGACGGCACCCACCTCTCGATCGACGGCTTTCACTCAGAGGCCGATGCGGCTCTCTCCAGCCTGCGCGCGAGCCTCGCGCTCGCGCCGGCGCCCGAGCAGGCGGCCGCTCCCGACGCCCAGGGCGAAGATGAGCCAGAGCCTCGTGAGCGCCCGCAGCTTCAGATCGCCGAGCCGCGCTCGGGACCGACCCCGAGACGCCGCAGCTCGAACCAGACCTCGACCTCCAAGACCGACCCCGACTCAAAGCTGCGCGCAAAGCCCGGCCAGCGCCCGCACCTCGTCCACCGCGGCCAGGTGGCCGTCGATCCCAAGGCGCGCTGTGTCGTCGCCTGCCTCGGCGAGCAGGCCGACGGCCACGAGGGCGACGCCGTCGCACCCCTGCACGAGCGCGCCCGCTTTCACTGCCCCGAGCTCGCATCGGTCTCAGCCGACCAGGGCTTTGCCGCCGAGCGCGTCTGGACCGACGCCGCCTCGCGCGGGCTGACCGCCTTGATCCCGCCGCAGCCGACGATGCTGCCAAGCGACGGCGAGCCGAGGTCAGAGGCCCAACGCCAGGCGCTCTTGGCCCGCAAGCG
>JACCTJ010000089.1 GCA_013812485.1 Thermoleophilaceae bacterium | reverse complement strand
CCGGCCCGAGCACGAGTGCTTCGACTCCGGGCACCTGGCCAACCTCGACCCGCTGATCGACATGGGGCTCCTGACGGAGTCGCTCCAGGTGTCGTGCGTGATGGGCGTAACGGGCCCGATCCGCCCGACCGCGCGCAACCTCGCCCATATGGCGGGTGAGGTGCCGGGTGGGCCGGACGGCCCGAGCAACTGGGGCTTGATCGGCATCTCGCGCGACCAGTGGACCCTGATCTCCGCCGCGCTCGCGCTCGGCGGCAACGTACGCGTCGGGCTCGAGGACAACTTCTACCTACCGAGCGGTGAGATGGCGCGCTCGAACGGGGAGCTGGTCGCCCATGCGCGCGTCATGACCGAGGCCGCCGGCCGCCGCGTCGCGAGTGTCGCCGAGGCGCGCGAGTTGCTCGCAACGCCTAAGCGGTCGCGAGTCGGTTAAGGCGTGGCGGACGTCGGTCGAGAGCGAGGCACTCTCGGCCGACGCCGCGTAGAGTGCCGGAAATGACCCCTGCTGATCCATCACAGGCACTCGTCGGCCTGCGTCTCGCCATCGGGCTCGGCTCGTGGCTGACCCCGCGTGTCACCGGCAGGCTCTTCGGCCTCGACGCGAAGGCAAACCCGCAGCTTCCCTACGTCGCGCGCCTGTTTGGCGCCCGCGATGTCGCGCTGGGCGCCGGCATCATGCTCGGCCACGGCGAGGCGCGCTCGCTCTGGCTGCAGGTCGGCTTGGCCTGCGACGTCGCCGACGCCCTCGCAGGACTCGCCGCCGGCACCCGCGGCGACCTCGGGCCGTTCTCGGCCGTGCTCGTCACCGGCACGGCGCTCGGGGCGGCCGCGCTCGGGAGGGCGGCGCTGCGCGCGCGGGAGGCCTCGCCTCCAGCCGCCGCGCCGGTCTCCTAGCTCCGCCCGAGCATGCCGCCTCGACGCGCCGGAGAGCGCTCGTGAGCGTTGGCGGCCCGCTCGCCGGCGTCCGCGTCCTCGACCTCTCTCGCCTCCTCCCCGGAGGCTTCTGCTCGCTTCTGCTCGCCGACTTCGGCGCGGAGGTCCTCAAGGTCGAGGACACGGGCATGGGTGATTACGTGCGCTGGGCCGAGCCGCGCTACGAGGGCGCCCAGCGCTCGGCGAGCTCCGCCCTGTTCCTGGCCCTGAACCGCGGCAAGCGCTCGATCCGGATCAACCTCCGTGAGGAGGGCGGCCGCGAGGTGCTCCTGCGGCTCGCGCGCGAGTACGACGTCCTGCTCGAGTCCTTCCGCCCCGGCGTGCTCGACCGCCTCGGGGTCGGGTACGAGCGCCTGCGCGAGGAGAACCCGGGCCTCGTCTACTGCGCCGTCACGGGCTACGGCCAGGACGGCCCCTATCGAGACCGCGCCGGACACGACATGAACTACCTCGGCCTCGTCGGCCTGCTCGGGCTGACCGGCGAGCCCGACCGGCCTCCCGTCCAGGCCGCCGGTCAGATCGCCGACCTCGGCGGCGGGGCGCTCATGGGAGCCTTCGGCATCCTCGCCGCGCTGCGCGAGCGCGAGCGCTCCGGCGAGGGCCAGCTCGTCGACGTCTCGATGGCCGACGGGGCGATGTCGTGGCTCGCGCTCGTGGCCGCGCGCTACCTGTGCGACGGCCAGGTCCCCGGGCGCGGCCGCCTCGAGCTCGCGGGCGGGCTCGTCTGCTACCGGCCGTATGCCTGCTCCGACGGCCACGTGACCCTCGGCGCGCTCGAACCGAAGTTCTGGCAGGCCTGGTGTCGCGGGGTCGACCGCGAGGACCTGATCGAGCGGCAGTTCGACCCGCCGGGATCCGAGACCCACGCCGAGGTCGAGCGCATCTTCGCGGGACGCACCCGCGCCGAGTGGGAGTCCTTCGCCGCGGAGCACGACTGCTGCCTCGAGCCGGTGCTCGGCCTCGACGAGGCGCTCGGCTCCGAGCTCACGCGCGCGCGGGAGATGGTGGTCGAGGTCGACCAGCCGGGAGCGGGCCCGGTGTCGTTGCTCGGCCTCCCGGTCAAGCTGGGGCGCACTCCCGGCGGGCCCGCCGGGCCTGGCCCCGCGCTCGGCGAGCACACCGACGTCGTGCTCGAGGAGGCCGGGTACTCCGAGCAGGAGCGCGAGGAGCTCAGGTCGTCCGGGGCGGTCGCCGGTCCGGTCGAGGAGGCGTCGGGGAGCTTCTCGGCTGATCCGGCCGAGCTTGTTTTCTCGCTCTCCGGCCCGGGTAAGGCCGGAGTCATGCCCGAGGAGAGCGACGACACCATCCGCGCCTTCGTGGAGATTCCCAAGGGGTCTCGCAACAAGTACGAGTGGCACGAGGAGAGCGGCACCATCGAGCTCGACCGGCGCCTGTTCGCCGCGGTGAGCTATCCGACCGACTACGGCTTCATCCCGGAGACGCTCGCCGAGGACGGTGACGAGCTCGACATCATGATCGCGGTCAGCGAGCCGACCTTCCCCGGTTGCACCATCCGCGTTCAGCCGATCGCAGTGCTCAAGATGCACGACGACGATAAGCGCAACGACAAGGTCCTCGCCGTGCCGGTCTCCGACCCCGCGTGGAGCAAGCTCGACGAGCTCGACGACCTGCCCGGCGACCTCGCCGACGAGGTCAGCCACTTCTTCGAGGTCTACTCGGACCTCGAGGGCACCGACTGGCAGATCGAGGGGTGGGGCTCGAGCCATGACGCGCACGAGCTCATCGAGCAGTCTCGCGAGCGCTATCGCGAGTCGAACGACTGACGCGGGGTTCCTCTCACCACCACGCCTCGTGGCGCTCGGTCACGCCGAAGCCCTCGGCGAGCACGAGGCCGCCCGGCAGCTCGCCTCCGAAGACGCCGAACGGCTGGCGGTAGTCGCTGCGCAGGAGACCGAGCCGCGTGCGGTGGGCGAGCGTGGCCCAGGGCCGGAACCTCAGCTCCCCTCCGCCGGCGAAGCGGATCCGGTGCAGGTCCTCGTCGAAGCTCGCCGGGACCACCTCGCTTGGCCTGCCGTCGACCCAGATCGTGCGCTCGCTGTTCTCCGGGTCTCGTTGATCCCCTCGACCAGGTTCCAGCCGACTCGCTCGGCGCCGACCGCGCGCCCCACCCCGGCCGACCAGCACCAGAGCGTGTGGCGCGGGTGGTAGCCGGCGCTGTCGTCGATCGCGGCCTCGGCCTCGACCCGCTGGCGTGCCCCGTCGATCGTCACGGTGCCCCGAGCCGGCACGCCGGCGCGCTTGCGCGTCCAAAGGTAGCCGCGCCCCCGCTTCCCGAGACGCTCTCCACGCCAGGCGGTCCGGTCCGCTCGTCAAGCTCGATGTCCACCGACACGCGACGGGGGGCGGTAGCCGCCGCGCGCTGGGCACGGGCTTCGATCCGCAGCCTCGAGCCCGCGATCGACACTCCCCCGGAGCCGACGAGCGAGCGACGGGCGAGGAGCTCTCCGTCGGGGAAGGCGAGCCCCCAGTACCGCGTGGCGAGCGGACCCACGAAGACCTCCGCGCCGCACAGCATGAGCTCGGGCCCGAAGACCCCGACGTGGCGCCA
>JACCTJ010000086.1 GCA_013812485.1 Thermoleophilaceae bacterium | reverse complement strand
GTCTCGTCGCCGCCGGCTTCGGCGTCCGCGGGCTCAGCCACGGCGGTGGCGGCCGGCTTCGAGGGCGCGACAGCCGCGGCGGGCGGCGCGCCACGCTCGACGGCGCGGATCAGCGTGCGCACGGTCTCCGAGGGCTGCGCGCCGCGAGCGATCCAGTGATCGATCCGCTCGCGGTCGAGCACGATCTCAGAAGGGTGGGGCTGCGGGTTGTAGCGCCCGACGATCTCGAGCACGCGCCCGTCGCGCTTCGAGCGCCCGTCGGCGGCGACGACTCGCCAGATCGGATTCTTGCGGCTGCCCACCCGGGTCAGCCTGAGGCGCACGGCCACGTTGTCTGGATCACCTTCTCGCGGGTTCGAGGAACGGCAGCGCGGAACCTTAGCGGCGATCCGACGGCCGCCGCTCAGCGGCCACCGGTGAGCTGCGCGAGCGAGGGCATCTTGCCCTTCGAGAGCTGGCGCATCATCTTCTGCATCTGGGAGAACTGCTTCACGAGCTGGTTCACCGCCTGGACGGAGGTGCCCGAGCCGCGTGCGATCCGCCGCCGCCGCGAGCCGTTGAGGATCGTCGGGTTGGCGCGCTCCTGCGGTGTCATCGAGGTGATGATCGCTCCGAGGCGGTCGAGCTCGCGGTCGTCGACCTTCATGTCGCCGAGCCCCGCGCCGCTCATCCCGGGGATCATCTTGAGCAGGCCGGAGATCGGCCCCATCTTGCGCACCTGCTGCATCTGCTCGAGGAAGTCCTCGAGCGTGAACTGGTTGGAACGAAGCTTCGCCTCGAGCTCGGCGGCGCGATCGCCGTCCATCTGCGCCTCGGCCTTCTCGACCAGGGTCATGACGTCGCCCATGCCGAGGATCCGCTGGGCCATGCGGTCGGGGTGGAAGCGCTCGAAGGCATCGAGCTTCTCTCCGGTCGAGGCGTAGAGGATCGGCTTGCCGGTGACCGCCTTGACCGACAGCGCCGCGCCGCCGCGGGCGTCGCCGTCGACCTTGGTCAGGACCACGCCGTCGAAGGCCGCGGTCTCGGCGAAGCTCTCGGCCACGTTGACGGCGTCCTGACCGGTCATCGAGTCGACCACGAGCAGCACGTTGTGGGGCTTCGTGCGCTTCTTGATCTTGGCCAGCTCGGCCATCAGCGCCTCGTCGACGTGCAGGCGCCCTGAGGTGTCGACGATCAGCACGTCGCGCTCCTCGGCGCGGGCGCGGCCGAGCGCCCACTCGGCGATGTCGACCGGGTCGCGGCCCGTTCCCTGCTCGTAGACCGTCGCGCCGGCCTGGGCACCGACCTTGACGAGCTGGTCGACCGCGGCCGGGCGGTAGACGTCGCATGCCGCGATCGCGACGTCCTTGCCGTGCTCGTTCTTCAGATGGCGCGCCAGCTTCCCGCACGCGGTGGTCTTGCCCGAGCCCTGGAGGCCGGCCATGAGGATCACCGTCGGCTTGCTGGAGCCGAAGACGAGATCGCGGCCCGCGCCGCCCATCAGCTCGGTGAGCTCGTCGCTGACGATCTTCACCACCTGCTGGGCCGGGTTCAGCGACCCCATCACCTCCTGGCCGAGCGCCCGCTCCTTGACCTGCGCGGTGAAGCGCTTGACGACCTGGAAGTTGACGTCGGCCTCGAGCAGCGCGAGGCGGATCTGGCGCATCGCCTTGGCGATGTCGTCCTCGCTCAGCTTGCCGCGCGAGCGGACGTCGCCGAGGGCGGTCTGGAGGCGCTCGGAGAGGGCGTCGAACATCTCGTTCAAAGGCTACCCGTCTCCACCCCACCTCTCCGGCGGGGTGGGTCGACGTGAGGTGTCTCGGCCGGGTCCCCGCGGCTGGCGTCATCGCCGCCGTAAGCGACAGCGAGGGGCGGGGCGGAAATCGAAGGAGATCCGCCGAGAGGCGAGCCACGGCTTGCCTCGCTGCCAGCCGCACCGGACGGGAGTATGCGCCATGTGCCGACAATCAGCCGCTTCTTGGGAATCTCGATCGCCATGTTCTTCGATGACCACGGACCTCCGCACTTCCATGTCCGCCACGCGGAGGGGAGCGCGAAGGTCAGGATCGACACGCTCGAAGTGATCGAGAGCACCCTGCGACGCCGGCAGCTGCGTTTCGTACTCGCGTGGGCCGAGCTGCGCCAGGCCGAGTTGAGCGATAACTGGAGGCGCGCCCGCGCAGGTGAGACACTTCAGCCGATCGCACCACTCCGATGATCGGCTTGACCCCTGACATAATCGCAGCGTCCGTCGTTCGCCACGGCGTCCTTCGCCTTGAATTCGCCGACGGCTTGACGGGCGAGGTCGACGTGCTCGGCAGGATGCACGGACCGGTCTTCACGGAGGCTCGCACGCACGAAGGCTTCCCGAGGGTCACGGTCGACGCGGAGACCGGCACCGTTATCTGGCCCGGAGGAGCAGACCTCGCGCCGGACACCCTCTACGAGCGCGTCCGCACCGGCGCTTGGCCGGGACGAGGCGTGGCCGCCTGACGGCGGGACCGCTCGGAGTCCAGAGCGCGGTCCGGCCCACCGCCTCGGGTACCCCCCGTCCCACCAAGAGCACGTGCTCTCTGTAAGTCGAGCTGGCCCACACGGCCCAGACGGTTCATCAGGCCCCGCGCGCTCGGGGCAAGAACCAAGTCGAGCTAGGCCTCGCCGACCGCAACCGTGGTCGCCTCCCCTGGCAGCCCGCCGGTGACCGCCGCGAGTATCCGGAAATCGACCTTCCCAAGGTGCCGCTCGAGTTTCTCTTGAGCCACGAGCCGTAGTTGCCCGAGGAGTCCCTCTGGTGTGCGGAGATCTTGCCGAAGGGTAAGGCGCTGCTGTGCAAGAGGCAGCTCGTTGGGCAATCGGACGAAGGCGTTGCCCGCAACGAGGGCAAGGAGCGGCAGCTTGACGACTTCGAGCGGTTCGTCGCACGCGGCCGCAAGGTCGTCCAATATCTCGGCGACGCTCCGCTGATCCGGGGGTTCCGTAACGCACCACTCGATTACGGCTGCTAGCAGCTCCGCATCGTCCAGGCGGAAGGCCGGCAGGCCCTGACCCAGAACACGGCGATAGAGCGCGGGTGAATGAGACTGCGGACGCCCGGCGAGCGTGTCCCCGCTGGGCTCAAGGATGCGCATGCCCGGCGGCACGCCCTTTGCGAAAACGATCCGCGGCCGGGGAGGCAGCTCCCCCCCTCTTACCGCAAGCGAGAGCTTGGAGCTCCTGAGCGCATCCACCAGGAGCGGTTGCATGCTCCGGTAGCCAAGTGCGAGCGGTCGCAGATCGGGAACTGCATAGCGAACCGCGAGCGCGACAACGTCGAGCGGCACACCTTCTCGCTGCGCCTGCCGGCGCAGTTCAGGATGTTGCAGCACTCGGGCTACCGCGC
>JACCTJ010000338.1 GCA_013812485.1 Thermoleophilaceae bacterium | reverse complement strand
CAGCACGCTTCCATGATCGCAGGCAGAGGGTGTGCCCGGGAGTCCCGGCTGGGGAACCGTGGCAGGTGGCCGGCGGTCACCGCCCGGTAACACCGGCCCCGCCCGCCGAGCCTAGGGTCGGCCCCATGCGCCGACTCCTCCCTCCCCTCATCTCCTCCCTGATCGCCGCGGCCTTCACCGTCGGCTTGGCGGTCGCCGACGACGACGACCGCGGAGATCGCGGCGGTGGGGCCGGCTCCGGCCGCACGTATGCGGTCGGCTTCTGGGGTGACGTCCCCTACTCCGAGGAGCAGAGGACCGCGGGCGTGCCCAACCTGATCGCGGACATGAACAAGCAGAGGCTGGCCTTCTCCGTCCACGACGGGGACATCAAGAGCGGATCGAGCCGCTGCGACAACGAGGTCTACGCCCGCGCCGAGGGCTACTTCAACTCGCTCGAGGCCCCGTCGATCTACACGCCGGGCGACAACGAGTGGACCGACTGCGACCGCCCGAGCGCCGGCGCCTACTCCTCGCGCGAGCGGCTCGACTTCATCCGCCGAAACCTCTTCGACACGCGGTTCTCCTTCGGCCAGCGCCGCATGCGGCTCGAGCAGCAGGACGCGCCCTATGTCGAGAACCGGCGCTGGCGCGAAGGGGGCGTGACCTACGCGACGCTGCACGTCGTCGGCACGGACAACAACCGCGGCGGTGAAACGCCCGACCCGGCCGAGTGGGAGGCCCGCGACCGCGCCACCAACCGGTGGATGCGCGAGACCTTCGCGCAGGCCAGGCGCCGCGGCGACCGAGCCGTGCTGCTCACGGCCCAGGCCAACCCCGGCTTCGACCGCAGCGATCCGACCCGGGCGCCGGTGCGAGACCCGCAGACCCTCGCGCCCGAGGACGGCTTCACGAACTTCCTGCGCGCACTCCGGGAGGAGACGATCGCCTTCCGCCGGCCCGTGGTCCTCCTCCAGGGCGACTCGCACTACATGCGCGTCGACAAGCCGCTGCTCGACGCCAAGGGCCGGCGAGTCGAGAACTTCACCCGCGCGGAGACCCCCGGGGACAGCCCTCAGAACGGCAACAACGACGTGCAGTGGTTGAAGGTGCTCGTCGAGCCGCGCAGCCGCGAGGTCTTCTCGTTCCAGCCGCAGATCGTCCCGCGCAACCGGGTGGCCGTCCCGGCACCGTAGCTCGAGCGGAGCGGGTGGGTGGTGGACACGACGCTCCGCTGCGTATCGCGCCGTGTCGACACGCCCGGCATGCCGCCGTCCCGCGCACCGCACGGGTATGTTGCTCGGCGATGTCGCACCACCGCCACGTCGTCGAGGCCGCCGGCGCCCCCGCGCCGGCCGGCCCCTACTCGCACGGGGTCGTCGCTGGCGGGCTGCTCTTCTGCTCGGGTCAGATCGCCCTCGATCCCGCGGGGGAGCTCGTCGAGGGAGGGGCGGCCGAGGAGGCCACGACCTGCCTGCGCAACCTGTCCGAGGTCTGCCGCGGCGCCGGGGTCCGGCTCGAGGACGCCGTGCGCCTGACCGTCTACCTCGCCGACCTCGCCGCTGACGCGCCCGCGGTCAACGACGTCTACGCCTCGTTCTTCTCCGAGGTCGCCGACGCCCTGCCGGCGCGAGCGGCCGTCGGGGTCACGGCGCTGCCGCGGGGGGCGCGGGTGATGATCGACGCCGTGGTCGCGCTGCCCGACTGAGCCGCGATTCGGCCGCTCGCCCGGTCAGACTCTGCGCGCGAAGACGATGAGATTGTCGAGCGACCGCCGGCGCGAGGCATCGGCCGGCCCGGAGCAGGTGATCAGGCGCAGCTCGGCGCGGCGCGTCTTTCGGTAGACCTTCTCGGTTGGGAACTCGGCCTTCGGGTGCTCCTCGGTGCGGGTGACCACGAAGCGCTCACTGACGCCGTTCTCGCCCTCCCAGCGGACGCGGTCGCCACGACGGAGCTTCCGCAGCCGGTAGAACACGGCCGGCGCGGACTTCGAGTCGACGTGCCCCGCGATCACCGCTGGGCCTCGCTCACCCGGATCGGGGCCGCGCTTCCAGACCCCGACCTCGTCGTAGTCCTTCGGGACCTCGAGCGAGCCGTCGCGGTTGAGACCGAGGTCGACGGCATGGGCGGCCACGTCGATGGAGGGGATCTCGAGGCGCGGGCGCGGCGGCGCGAGACCGGCGGGCTCGGGACCGGGATCGGGCGCCTCGGCGGGCGCGGCCCCGCCTGTGACTCCGCCGGCGCCGGTGGTGCGTTGTTGCTCCGCGGTGAGCCAGAGGGCGAGCCCGACGGCGAGCGCGAGTCCCGCGACGACCGCCGCCCACGAAAGCCTGCGCCGCAGCGCCGTGCTCATCGGCCGGGGCGCGCGGCTGTGCCGCTCAGGCCGTGCGCCCGCGGCGCAGGCCGAGCAGGCCCGCCACGAGCAGCGCGAGGGCGAGCGGAGGCCCGGCGAGCTTGGCTACCTGGGCGAGGTCACCGGACCGGCCGTCCGCGGCACGCGCAAGGGTCCCACCGCCGCCGGTCTCGACGCCGCCCTCGGGCGCGCCGCTCACCGCCTGCGTGAACTCCTCTTCGCAGGCGCGGCCGTCGTTGTCGTCGTCGAGGCCGAAGGGATCGTCGGAGTTCTCCTCGAGCACGACCTGGGCGGCGGCCTGGCTCGAGAAGTCGCCGCAGCTGAAGTCCTCCTCGCTGACCGAGGCGCTCTGTTCGACCTTGAAGTCATCGCGATCGCGATCGCGATCGCGGCGCACGCGCCCCCGGTCGTCGTCGCCGAAGCTCTGGCTCTGGTTGATGCTGCGCGAATTGGAGCCGCCGCCGCTCTGCTGCACGACCCGGCGCTGGCTGCGGCAGCTGCCCGAGTCGGAGCTCGATGAGCTCGAGGAACTCGAGTCGCCGTCAGAGTCGCCGTCAGAGTCGCCGCCGTTACACGACTGGGAGATGCTGGCCTCCTGACGCTTCCCGGCCGCCGCCGGGGCGGCGAGCACGAGCGCGCCGAGGGCCACCACCACGAGGAGCGACCACCACGTCAGCGATGCCCGACAAGGTCCATTCGCCTCCATCGCCTGCTCCCGTCCAATCGACTCCCCGATCTGTGTACGTTGGTGCGACAACCCGTGGCCGTCGATTCAGGCCGCTCCGGCGATCGTCGGTCCCGCCCGCTCGAAGAGCCGCGGGTCGTTGGTGATGATCGCGTCGACGCCGAGCGCAGCGAGCTCCTCGACACGGGGGCGGTCGTCGACCGTCCACACCCACAGCTCGCCTCCTGCGGCGTGGACGGCGCGCAGCAGTGCAGGACTGACGAGCATCCAGTGCGAGATCACCGTTTCACAGCGCCGGGCGGCGAGCATCGCCGCAGCCTGGGCCGGGAGGCGCGCCCGCAGGACGCGCGCGCCGAAGAAGGCGGGGATCGCCCAGCGGCGGAGCGTGTAGTCGCGGCGCACGCGCGGGACCGACCAGCCGCGGCGCAGGTCCGGCGCGAGCTCGCCGATCAGATCGATGGTCTGGGTGAACATCGAGGAGACGAGCGAGCGCTCGACCAGCCCCCGGGCGCGCAACCCCTCCACGACCTCGCGCTCGTAGCCCGGCACCTTGAGGTCGACGTCGAGGTCTAGGCCCGCGTAGGCCTCGCCCGCGAGGTGGTCGAGGCCCTCGTCGAGGCTCAGCGGCTCGCGCCGGGCGGCATCGTCGAGGTCGTGGGCGAGCACGATCCGGCCGTCGCGCAGTCGCAGGACGTCGAACTCGATGACGTCGACACCGGCGCCCCGCGCGGCCTCGAAGCTCGCCGGCGTGTTGCCCGGGGCGAGCCTGTCGGCGCCCTTGTGCCCGACCCGCTTGAGCGCCGGGCGTGAGGAGCTCAGCTCTGGCACGAGGGGCACCAGTAGGTCGTGCGGTTGTCGTCGCCCTGCCCGCGGGCGCGGATCTCGGTCGAGCAGGCCCGGCACGGAAGGCCGCCGCGGCCGTACACCCAGGTGCGACGCTCGCGCCCGGGCGAGCGGCTCTGGCCCGCGGGCCGGTAGGTCTCGACCCGACCGCCGCGGTCCACCGACGCGCGCATCAGCGGGCGCACTCCCCGCACCACGGCGAGCACCTCGTCGTCCGAGACCCGCGAGAGCGTCCGCCACGGGTCGATCTTGGCGAGGTAACAACCCTCCGACTTCCAGACGTTCCCGACTCCGGCCAGGTTGCGCTGGTCGAGCAGCGCGTCACCGACGGCGCGCGTGGGGTCGTCCTCACGCAGGCGGCGCAGGTAGTCGGCCTCGTCGAGCTCGGGCGCAAGCACGTCGGGCCCGAGAGCGGCCAGGCGCAGGTCGGAGCGGGTACGTCCGTCGGTCATGAGCTCGAGCACGGGCCCGTCGAACTGCACGACCTCGTGCTCGGGCGTGCGGATGATCAGCCACGCGCGCCGCGGCGAGCGCCGCCAGCGCTCACCGTGGCGGTAGACGCGCCAGGAGCCGCCCATGCGCAGGTGCGAGTGGACGGTGAGATCGCCCTCGAAGCGCACGAGCAGGTGCTTGCCGTGCGCGTCGACCGAGCGCACCGCGCGCCCGGCCAGGCGCTGCGGCCAGCGGTCGAGGCGGTGGCGGGCCTGCGGGGTCTCGATGGCGACGATCTCCTGTCCCACGAGCGCCGCGCCGACCCGGCGCGCCGCGCTGTGGATCGTGTCGCCCTCGGGCATCGAGGAGAGGTTAGGGAGCGGCAGGTCGGCTCGAGCGCGAGCCGTGGGGGCTACTCGCGATCCGATGCGCCGTGGCCCCGGCCGGCCG
>JACCTJ010000070.1 GCA_013812485.1 Thermoleophilaceae bacterium | reverse complement strand
CCTTCGACTGGAACTTCACTCGCCAACACCTCACCGAGCTGTTCGAGCGCCTCGAAGACCCTCAGGAGAAACCCCGCCTCTCGCTCGCCGCCTGATCACGACGGGAATTGCGGCGGGCAGCACTAAGCTAGTGCCACTGCACGCGCTGTCAGCGGCGCTTCGGCACGGCCGTGCAGGCCTCGGCCAAGATCGCGCCGAACTCGTTCTCGCTCACGGCCGGCGAGGAGCACCTGCGCGCATGATCGCCCGGTGGCGGCCTCGACAAGGTGTTCTGCGGCGAGTGCGGCTCGGCGCTTTCCGGCCGCGATCCGCCCGTCCTCGAACTCGAGAACGGGCGTGAACGCCTCGTGCGGATGACCGCTCTGGCGTGCCCTGCCGCGATAGTGGCCCGGACGAGCACGCGATTGATCGGCAGTCGAGACGGTCCAATAGATGTCGCTCCTGCCTGTAGGGCCTCGCGTCAGCCTCCCTGAGCAAGCGATCATGGGAGATCGAACCACGCGTGTACGACAGGCACCGTCTCCCGGTCGGTGCTCACTTCGAGGTCGATGAGACCTTCGGACGCTTCGCCTACCCGCCAGTCGGCGAAGCCACAACACTCCAGCCTCGGCCGCCGCGAGATCGCTAGCTCCGCTTCGACGCCGCCACCGGAGCGGTAGACAAGCCTCGCGCCTGTCTCGGTCGCCAGCTTGGTTACGAGTGACCGGTCGGCCAGCCGCAGCCAGCGGTCGCGCCGGGACGCCTGCTGACCTGGCTCCAGTGAGCACGCGGCGAGGGGCCTATCGTTCTCTCCATGAGTCATATCGCCTCCTATTCGTCCTCCGATAGGAGCGCATCCTCGACGCTCAACCCGAGTTGAAGTCAAGTGAGATGAGCCAAGCAGAAGAGCCTCTTCTGACGATCGGCGAGGTCTCCAAAGCCTCAGGGCGGAGCCGCTCGGCCATTCGGTTCTGCGAGTCGCGCGGAGTCCTCGCGACCCCCGAGCGCGTCTCCGGTCAGCGTCGCTACACGCCGAGTGTCATCCGCGACCTGGCCCTGATCCGGACCGCCCAAGCCGCCGGCTTCTCGGCGCGGCGAGTCAAGTCCCGGCACGTGGTGTAGGAGATCGTCGGTAGGGCGGTCGGCGCCTCAAGCCGCCTGGAGCTCCATCACCTCCTCTTCTTGGGAGCGATGGAGCCGCTCCTCGAGGAGCGGCTCCATCGAGCCGACCGACAGGTAGCGCCGGCCGACGAGCCACTCGTCGTTCTGCTCGATGGCCACGCAGGTGGAAAGGCGCACGAGCGCCCGGTCGTTGGGGAAGATGCCGACGACATCGGTGCGCCGACCGATCTCGCGGTTGAGCCGCTCGAGCGGGTTGGTCGAGCGGAGCTTGCGGCGGTGGTTGGCGGGGAAGGCGAAGAAGGCGAGCACGTCCTCCTCGGCGGCCTCGAGCATGGCCGCCACCTTGGGCAGTCGCCCCACGAGCGTGCTCACCGCCTCGGAGATCTGCGCTCGCGCGGCCTCGCGATCCGGTGCACCGAAGATCGGCCTGACGAGCGCGGCGAGCATCGGCGCCTGCTCACGGCGCGCGTGACCGAGCAGGTCGCGCAAGAAGTGGACCGTGCAGCGCTGCCAGGCGCAGCCGAGCACCTGGGCGATCGCCGCCTTCAAGCCCGGGTGGGCGTCGGAGACGGCGAGCTGCACGCCGATCAGGCCCCGGCCCACCAGACCGCGCAGGAACTCGCGCCAGAAGGCCTCGGTCTCGGCCTCGCCGACGTCGAGTCCGATCACCTCGCGGCGCCCCGACTCGTGCACGCCGTGGGCGATGACCACGCACTTGCGGACCACCCTCCCGCCGTCGCGCACCTTCTCGATCTTGGCGTCGAGGAAGAGGTAGGGGTAGCGACCCTCGAGCGGACGCTGGCGGAAGGCCTCGACCTGCTCGTCGAGGCCCTGGCAGATGCGAGAGACCTCGGACTTCGAGACCCGCAGTCCGAGCGACTCGACTACCTGGTCGACCTTGCGCGTCGAGACGCCGGCCACGTAGGCCTCCTGGACCACGGCCACGAGCGCCTGCTCCGATCGCTTGCGGGGTTGGAGGAAGCTCGGGAAGTAGCTGCCCTTGCGCAGCTTGGGGATGGCGAGCTCGAGCTCGCCGGCGCGCGTGTCCCAGCGCCGCGGCCGGTAGCCGTTGCGGTGGGTCGAGCGATCCTCGCTTCGCTCGCCGCGCTCGGCGCCGATCAACTCGGAGACCTCGGCCTCCATCAGCTGCTCGACCATCCAGGCAAGCGAGTCGCGGACCAGATCTGTGTGCTCGTCGCTCAGCATGCGGGCGACGACCTCCTCAGCCGTCATCCTCGTCGTCTCGGCCATCGTGGTGCTCCTCTCGTCGAACCTTCAGCAAGTCCGACGATCATGGGCGCCGCGGTGGCCGGAACTACCTCGTTCCGTCCGGCGCCGTCCTACACCACGTTAAGGGACGTGACCTCGCTGCCGGAGATCAGAGACCTGTTCGTCGCCGGCACTCGCGGGAACGAGCGCCTGCGCGAGCTTGCCCGGGCGCGGGCGGCGTTAGTGGAGGGCGAGATCGCGCGGCTGAGGAACGTGCGCTCGTGGCTCACGCAGGCAAGCGACTGCGGATGCGAGGACCTGGGCGACTGCGAGCTGTTCGCGGCGTCGACCTGCGCGCCTTGAGACTTTTCTCCGGGCCTCGGGCGACGAGAGCTCATCACTCCTCACTGACCTCGTCGGCGAGACGGTCGGAGACGTGTCGAGCCAGCGTGGCCAGAACGCCGGCGATCTGCTCACGGATCGCCGGCTCGGCGACAAGCCCATCTGAGCCGATAGCCGTGCGAGGCACGGGGACGCGGACACAGGCGGCTTCGACGATGTCAGACCCGGTGTAGCCGAGCACCTTGCGAAGCGAGTCGTGAGCGTCGGCGGCGCCGGTCGGCGCGGCCGGGCCGGAGGCGTTGACCCATGCGACCGGCATCCCGTAGGTCTCGCCGCCTCCCACGGTCCATTCCAAGAGGTTCTTGAACGATCCGGGAAGCGCCCCGGCGTACTCGGGCGTCGAGAACAGCAGGGCGTCGGCGGAACCGATCTGCGCGCGAAGGTCGGCTACCGTCGGGTCGATAGGGCCGCCTTCGGGGTCGTCGTCGGGATTGAAGTGAGGCAGAGCGCCGAGACCCCTGTAGAGCAGTCCCACGACGCCTCCGGGCGCGACGGCCTGCGCCGTCCGAAGCAGCGCGGTGTTGGTCGACCCCGCCCTGAGGCTTCCGGAGACGAGCAGGATCTGAATCGTCCTCTCCACGGCAGCGCCATGCTAGGGAGGGCGAGCCGCCGTCTTCCTATGCGTTCCAGACCCGGTACGCGTCCCATCGCTCGGCTGCCGGGATCCACCGCCATCGGGTCCTCCCCAGCTGGAGCGCGCCGACACTCGCCTGCGCGCCAACACCGCTCGGCGTAACCTCCCTCGCATGACATCGGCGCCTTCCCTCCCCCTCGCCGGCGGCTGCGGCTGCGGCGCGGTCCGCTTCGAGATCAACGAGCCGCTCGTCGCCGCCGCCTACTGCCACTGCACGCGCTGTCAGCGGCGCTCCGGCACGGCCGTGCAGGCCTCGGCCAAGATCGCGCCGGGCTCGTTCTCGCTCACGGCCGGCGAGGAGCACCTGCGCGCGTGGTCGCCGCCCGGCGGGCTGGACAAAGTGTTCTGCGGCGAGTGCGGCTCGGCCCTGCTCGGCCGGGATCCCGATAGCGGCGAGGTGACCATCGTGCGCCTCGGCGCCATCGACGGCGACCCCGGCGTACGGCCCGCGGCCCACCAGTTCGTCGCCTACGCCGCCCCGTGGGAGCCGATCCCCGACGACGGGCTTCCCCGCTTCGACGAGCGCATCCCGGCCTAGATCGCGGCGCGCGAGCGGCCTACCGCGGCCAGCTCGCCCACAGCGCGGGCTCGCCCGCGGGCCGATCGGTCCACCGCGGCGCCGGCGCAGTCGCCCGCGGCATCCCGCCCGGCACGATCGCGCGCAGACGTCCGCCTCCGGCCTCGCGCACGGCGACGCGGCCCGTGTTGATCCGGTTGGCCGCGCGCACGCGGCTCGGCGCGCACGCCGACGAGGACGGGCAGTCGTCGTCGCCGATCCCCAGAGGATGGTCGCGAGGACCGTTGTCGATCACGTTGGCGTTCAGGCGCAGGTCGTTGTCGCCGCGGGCCGGGGCCGGCACGTTGCCCGGGTTACCGAGCGCGCCCGTGACCTCGAGGTGCTGCCAGTAGCTCGGCTCGGCCGGCGGGTTGGCGAAGACGTTGCGCACCAGGTAGACGTGGCGGTTCGGGATCTCGATCCCGTCGCCCTGCTCGGCCGTCCCCCAAGCCCCGGCGTCGACCAGCGGCTGACAGCGCATCGTCGCCCGGATCGCAGGTGCGCCCTCCGGCCTGGGCCTCGAAGAGGTGGGAGCGACGCCCAGTGCGGTAGGCGACGTTGTCAGCGAACATGGCGTTGTATCCGCCGTTGACCCCGAACGCCGCGCCGGTGATGTCGCGGAAGGTGTTGCGCGTCACCACGACCCCGACCGCCTCGTAATGGATGAACGGAGCGACCATGTACTGGAGTCCCGAGCCCTGCCCGGCCAGGTAGCCGCCGGTCCCGCAGTGGCGGAAGACGTTGTCGGTGACCACCAC
>JACCTJ010000028.1 GCA_013812485.1 Thermoleophilaceae bacterium | reverse complement strand
CGACTCGGCCCTCCGGGCGCTCCCGCAGCGGGGGTGACTGCGCCGGCTCGGGGAAGGGTGGAAGGCGCTCGGGGATCTGCTCGCGCTGGCCGCAGGACGCGGTCTGGGCGGCAGCTCCTCCGCTGTCGGGGCGTCCGCCGCCTCCGGATCCACCCCCTGACCCGCATCCGACGAGGGCCGCGAGCGAGAGCAAGGCGGCGGCGAGGGCCAGGCGGCGCGGCACAGCGCGAACCTAGCAACCGGTGGCCGGCCTGGCTAGGGCTTGCGCGTCCGGTTCGGGAACGGTAAGGTCTCCTTCCCTACTCAGATTGCCTCTGAACAAGTGCCCCTCGCTCACTCCGGCCCGATCCTCGCCGCTCCCGACCTCGACAGCGTCGTCCGGGCGGTGCGAGCGCGCGGCCTGCGCGTGACCGCAGCACGCCGAGCTGTCATCGAGACGCTGTTCGTCGCCGCGGGGCCCGTCTCCGTCGAGGAGATCGCCTCGGGGCTCGGCGGCGCGCGCTCCACCGTCGACGACGCGTCGGTCTACGGCAACCTCGAGACGCTCGAGGAGCTCGGACTCGTGCGCCACGTGCACCTCGGTCACGGACCTGGGAAGTGGACGCTCGCCGACCGGGCGCGGCGCGAGTACCTGCACTGCGAGCGGTGTGGCGCCTCCCGAGCGGTCGAGCCCTCGCTGCTCGCGCCCTCGCGCGAGGCGATCCGCGCGGCTACGGGCTACGAGGCCCGCTTCACCCACTTCCCGATCGTGGGGCTGTGCCCGCAGTGTGCTCGGGAGGGCAGGGAAGGGGAGCCAGGTTGACCAGAGGGGGAGGAACGATGGCGTCGAGTGGCGTGGCAACGCGGTGGAGGAGGTTCCGAGGGGCGCTCACAGGCGCGGAGTGGAGGCGCGCCGGTGCGCTCGCGGCGGTGATCGTGGGGTTGCACGTGACCGGCTTCTTCATCCTCTTCGCGCTCGTCGTTCCGCAGGGCTTCAGTCTCGGCTCGGAAGGCGTGTTCGGCGTCGGGATCGGAATCACGGCCTACACATTGGGCCTGCGCCACGCCTTCGACGCCGACCACATCGCGGCGATCGACAACACGACGCGCAAGCTCATGACCGACGGCCAGCGGCCGCTGAGCGTCGGCTTCTTCTTCTCGCTCGGCCACTCGACGATCGTCTTCGTGCTGGCGTTCCTGTTCGCCTTCGGCGTCGGCGCACTCGCCGGTCCCGTCCAGGACGACGGCTCGACGCTGCACGAGGTGACAGGCCTGATCGGCACTTCCGTCTCAGGGGTCTTCCTTTACGTGATCGGGATCATCAACCTGCTCGTCCTGGTGAGCGTCGTCCGGGTGTTCCTGCGCATGCGGCGCGGCGAGTGCGACGAGCAGGAGCTAGGCGAGCAGCTCGGGCCGCGTGGCCCGATGACGCGGCTCTACGGGCGGGTGACCCGCTCGATCAAGAAGCCCTGGCAGATGTACCCGCTGGGCCTGCTGTTCGGGCTGGGCTTCGACACGGCGACCGAGATCGCGCTGCTCTTCCTCGCCGCGGGCGCCGCGGTCGGCGGGCTGCCCTTCTACGCGATCCTTTGCCTGCCGATCCTCTTCGCGGCCGGCATGTCGCTGCTCGACACGATCGACGGGGCCTTCATGAACTTCGCCTACGGGTGGGCGTTCGCCAAGCCGGTGCGTCGGATCTACTACAACATCACGGTCACCGGGCTGTCGGTCGTGGTCGCCCTGGGCATCGGGACCTTCCAGCTCCTCTCGATCCTGGGCGAGAAGCTCAGCCTCCAGGGCGGAGCGTGGGACCTGATCCTCGGCATCGATATGAACGTTCTCGGGTATCTGGTGGTCGGACTCTTCGTCGTGACCTGGGTCGGAGCCCTCGCGCTCTGGCGGTTCGGTCGCATCGAGGAGCGCTGGACTATGGGCACGCGCTCCGCGGGCGCCGCGGCCCTCGATCCCCCGCCCGCCCGCGACAGGGAGACGACATGAGCGACCGCGAGCACCCGGAAGGCCACGATCACCCGCACAGCCACGAGCACGGCCACGGCGACGTGACCCACGAGCACGCTCACAGCGAGCACGACCACGAGCACACAGATCACGAGCACGAGCACGGTCACGGCGACGTGACCCACAGCCACCCTCACGTGCACGAGCAGGGTCTCGAGCAGGATCACGCGCACGACCACTGAGCGAGAGGGACCCGGGGCGCGGGCATATGCGGATCACTGCACACGCGCGGTCTCGCGGGCCTGGCTCTCCTGTCTCGTGCACGGCTCCGAGCACTTCTGGCCGCAGTTCGTCTACACGGCGAACGCGCCAGGCCAGCTCGCGGTCATGGTCGTCCCCGGGCGCACCGGCCCGGTCGAGCTGGCCAAGAGTGAGCTCGACGAGCTGCGCCGAGTCGCAACGCCGATCGCCGACCAGACGCAACGGATGTCCTACGTGAACCTCGTCTTTACTCCCCGAGGCTGATCGTCCTCCGAGTCGCGCCTGCGGAGAGGAGCGTGCTCACGCCGCCACCAGGGCCTCGTGTGTCTCGTCGGTGAAGCGGCGCCCGTGTTGGTCTCGCTGCCGGTGCCACGGGTGAAGGCAAGCTCGACGCCCAGGGCGAGCTGGTCCGTCTCCTGGCGCTGCGTCGGTCCGCGAGACCTTGGTCGCCCTCGGCGGGCGGCCGAGGAGCGCCTCGCGTGGCTCGGGCAGCGCCGCTAACGTCCAGGCGGTGCGGCCGCCTCGCCCGCTTGCTCGCCGTGCGGTGGCCGTCGTCTTGGCCGCGGGCCTCGCCGCCGTGGCCGTGGGGTGCGCCGGGAGCGGCGGCGCGCCGGCTCCCGAGGACGGCCAGCCAGTGGCCTCAGGACAGCCGGCCAAGTCCCGAGGCTGCGGTCGCGATCCCGAGCCCGGCGCTCGCACCGTCAGCGTTCGCAGCGGTGGGCTCGAGCGCACCGCGCGGGTGCACGTGCCGGCGCGCGTGCGGCCCGCGCGGCCCGCGCCCCTGCTGCTCGTGCTCCACGGTGCGGGGGGCACCGGCCCCGACTTCGAGCGCTACACGGGCTTCTCGGAGCTTGCCGACCGCGAGGGCTTCGTCGCCGTTTACCCCAGCGCCGTCAACCGCTTCTGGACCATCGGCGCGGGCGGCGGCCCCGACGACGTGCGCTTCCTGACCGAGCTGCTCGACCGCCTCCAGGGGGAGCTGTGCGTGGACCCCGCCCGCGTGTTCGTGACCGGGCTCTCGAACGGCGGCGGCATGTCGGCGCGCCTTGCCTGTGCGCTCGGCGACCGGATCGCCGCGGCGGCGCCCGTGGCCGGGGCCTATGGCGACCTGCCTCCGTGCGACCCCGCACGCCCCGTCTCCGTCCTCGAGATGCACGGCGACGCAGACCCGGTAGTGCCCTACGAGGGCGACGGCCCCGGCAGCGAGAGCAGCGCGGTGGGCTTCGCGCGGGCCTGGGCAGAGCGCAACGGGTGCCGGAGCGAGCCCACCCGCCGCCGCTTGGCTCCCCGTGCGGTACGGCTGGACTGGCCGGGCTGCCGAGACGCGAGTGCCGTCGCTCACGTGCGCCTGCTCGGCTTCGGTCACGACATCCCCGGGGTCATTCCCCGCACCAGCCCTCCGGGGACGATCTTCGGGCCGGCCGAGATCTGGCGCTTCCTCTCCGCCCATCCGCGACGGGCGACGTGAGCCGCCGTTCGAGTGAGCTCGGCGGCGCTCCGGCTCGCGGGATCTCAGGGGGGCGACGGGGGACCACACCGACGGCCGACGGGGAGGCGCCGATCTCGCGGGCGAGTCGGGGAAGGACCGGCACAGCGAGCCTGTAGAGCAGGGCGTCCGTCGCGAGCGCTATTTGAAGCGACAGGAGCCGGCCCTCGGCCGGGATCGGCTCGGCGCTGGTGTCTATCGTCGCCCGGCCGTGGCCACGCCCTCTCCCTCTCCCACCGCCCGGCCCGCCCGGATCTCGCTTTCCACCGCGCTCGTCGCCGGCGCCGCGCTCGTCTCGCTCGCCACGATCGCCGTCGGAGCTGTCCTCCTCCTGGGCGGTCGCGACATCGGCGCGCCGCTCCCGCCCTTCCTGTTCCGCTTTCGCCCGGACGCGAGCCTGCTCAGCCTGCTCGCCGCTGCGCTGCTCGCGGGCGGAGTGCTCGGCGCGCGCCTTCTCTGTGCGCCGACGGTCAAGCCGGCCGTGTTCGCGCTCGCCGCGACCGTGCTCGGTCTCGCTCTGCGCCTGTCGCTGAACGCCTCGCGCGACGGACCGATCGACTGGTGGATCTTCTTCGATCCGCGCTTCGGCGAGGGAACGGTCGAGTACCTGTCCGCGCTGCCCGCGCTCGACTTCGGGGTTCCGCTCTTCCTCGACCGCTTCGCCGAGACGGCGTCCGCGCTTCCGGTCCACGCCGTCGGCCACCCGCCGGGACTGCTCTCGGTGGTCGGCCTGCTCGGGATCGAGAGCGCGCCGGCGTTCGCCGCTTTGATCATCGCGGTCGGAGTGCTCGCGATCCCGCTCGTCTATCTGCTCGGCCGCGAGCTGCTCGACGACGACGCTCGCGCTCGCGCCGCAACCCTGCTCTTCGTCTTCGCCCCGAGCGCGATCATCTACGGCGCGAGCGCCGCCGACGCTCTCTACGCCACGCTCGGCACCCTCGCTGCCCTCCTGCTCATCACCCGCCGGCCGCTCGTCCGGCTGGTCGCCGGCC
>JACCTJ010000345.1 GCA_013812485.1 Thermoleophilaceae bacterium | reverse complement strand
CGCGCACCACGCCCTCGGTCGTCGCGTTCACGCAGGGCGGCGAGCGCCTCGTCGGCGCGGTCGCCAAGCGCCAGGCCGTCACCAACCCCGAGAACACCGTCTTCTCGATCAAGCGCTTCATGGGCCGCAAGGAGGCAGAGGTCAAGGAGGAGGAGCGGATCGTCCCCTTCGAGGTCATCGCCGGCCCCGGGGGGGCCGCGCGCGTCAAGGCCGGCGGCGGTGAACACTCGCCGCCGGAGATCAGCGCCATGATCCTCCAGAAGCTCAAGGCGGACGCCGAGGCCTACCTCGGCGAGCCGGTCGACTCGGCGGTCGTCACCGTTCCGGCCTACTTCAACGACGACCAGCGCCAGGCCACCAAGGACGCCGGCCGCATCGCCGGCCTCGACGTCAAGCGGATCATCAACGAGCCGACCGCGGCCTCGCTGGCCTACGGCCTCGACAAGGAGGCCACCGACCAGACGATCCTCGTCTTCGACCTCGGCGGCGGCACCTTCGACGTCTCTGTGCTCGAGATCGGCGACGGCGTGTTCGAGGTCAAGGCCACCGCGGGCGACAACCACCTCGGCGGCGACAACTTCGACAAGGCGATCGTCGACTGGCTCGTCAAGGAGTTCCGCGCCGCCCAGGGCATCGACCTCTCGCAGGACAAGATGGCCCTCCAGCGCCTGTACGAGGCGGCGGAAAAGGCGAAGGTCGAGCTCTCGACAACGCAGGAGACCCAGATCAACCTGCCGTTCATCACGGCCGATCAGGCGGGCCCCAAGCACCTCGACCAGCGCCTCAGCCGCTCGAAGCTGAACGAGCTGGCCGCTCCGCTCGTCGATCGCGTTGTCGGCCCCACCAAGCAGACCATGGGTGACGCCGGCGTGACCGGCAAGGACATCGACCACATCGTGCTCGTCGGCGGCATGACGCGCATGCCGGCCGTACAGGAGAAGGTCAAGGAGCTCACGGGCAAGGATCCGCATCGCGGCGTCAACCCCGACGAGGTCGTAGCCGTCGGCGCGGCGATCCAGGCCGGCGTCCTCAGCGGCGCGGTCAAGGACGTGCTCCTGCTCGACGTCACCCCGCTGACCCTCGGCATCGAGACCAAGGGCGGGGTGATGACGAAGCTGATCGAGCGCAACACCACGATCCCGACGCGTAAGTCGGAGGTGTTCTCGACCGCCGAGGACAATCAGCCCTCGGTCGAGGTCCACGTGCTCCAGGGCGAGCGCGAGATGGCCCACTCGAACAAGTCGCTCGGCAAGTTCCAGCTCACCGGCATCCCGCCGGCACCGCGCGGCATCCCGCAGATCGAGGTCGGCTTCGACATCGACGCCAACGGCATCGTCAACGTGTCGGCCAAGGATCTCGGCACCGGCAAGGAGCAGAAGATCGAGATCCGCGCCGCGGGTGGGCTCTCCGACGCGGAGGTCGAGCGGATGGTCGGCGACGCCGAGACCCACGCCGAGGAGGATCGTCGTCAGCGCGAGCTCGTCGAGGCGCGCAACAACGCCGAGAACGCCGCCTACCAGGCCGAGCGCCAGCTCGGCGAGCTGGACGAGTCGGTCGACGAGGGCTCGCGCACCGAGATCGAGGCTGCGATCAAGGAGGTCCGGGACTCGCTCGGCTCCGAGGACGCGGCCGAGATCCAGGGCAAGACCCAGGCGCTCCAGGAGTCCTTCCACCGGGTCTCCGAGCAGATGTACGCGGCGGCGGCCCAGCAGGCCGAGGCCACGGACGCCGGCGCGCCGGGCCCCGACGGCGCAGGCGCCACCAACGGCGCGGCCGCCGACGAGGAGGAGGTCGTCGACGCCGAGGTCGTCGAGGGCGAGAGCCGATGAGCGCCGAGGAGCGAGGGACACCGAACGAGAGCGCGGTCCGGGAGCAGCTGCGCAAGGTGGCCGGGTCGGGCGCCTCGAGCGCGCCGGCGAACGGCGAGCACGAGCCGGAGGCTCCCGACACCGAGCGCGCGGCGGCCGACGGCGGTTTCGTCGATGCGCCGGTCGGACCGGACGACGATGAGGCCAATCCCGGCGACGTCGAGAAGGCGCCCGACGAGCCCGGCGCCGGTGGCGAGGGCGACGACGAGGAGGCGGCGCTCGCCGCCTCGGACCCACTCACCGACGCCGAGCACCAGCGCGACGAGTATCTCGTGCTGGCCCAGCGCACCCAGGCCGACTTCGACAACTTCCGCCGCCGCGCCGCGCGCGAGGCCGCGGCGGCGGGTGCTCGCGCCAAGGCGGGCCTCGTGCGCGAGCTCCTGCCCGCGCTCGACAACCTCGAGCGTGCGCTGGCGGCGGCCGACGAGGCCGATCGGGGTCTGGGCGGAGGCGTGCGAATGGTCCACTCCGAGCTCGTCGGCGCGCTCGAGCGCAGCGGGGTGGCCGCCTTCGAGCCGAGCGGCGAGCCGTTCGACCCGAACGTGCACGAGGCGCTCTCGACCCGGCCCGCGGACGGAGCCGAGGCGGGCGTCGTCGTCGAGGTGCTCGAGAAGGGCTACCGGCTCGACGAGACCGTCCTGCGCCCCGCGCGGGTGATCGTCTCCGCGTAGGAGGCACGAGCTATGCCCGCGGTCAAGGACCCCTACAAGACGCTCGGCGTCGACAGGAAGGCCTCCGACGAGGAGATCAAGAAGGCCTACCGCAAGCTCGCGCGGCGCTGGCACCCCGATCGCAACCCGGACGATCCCGCGGCCGAAGAGCGCTTCAAGGAGATCCAGGAGGCCAACGGCATCCTCTCGGACCCCGAGAAGCGCAAGCAGTACGACGCCGGTGGAGGGGTCTTCGGCGGCTTCGGCGGTGGTGGGCGCGGGGGCTTCGACCCGGGCGCGTTCCGCGGCGGGTTCGGAGGCGTCGGGGACATCCTCTCCGACATCCTCGGCGGACGCGGCGCAGGCGCGGCCGGCGGCGTCCGCACCGGCGGCGGGCAGCGCGGACGCGACCTCGAGGTCGAGGTGCATCTCTCGTTCGCGCAGGCCATGGAGGGCGCGCAGGTTCCCGTGACCGTGCCGACGCAGGCGCCGTGCAACACGTGCCGAGGCACGGGCGCGCGCCCCGGCACCTCACCGTCGGTCTGCCAGCGCTGTCAGGGGCGCGGGATCGAGTCGCACGGCCAGGGTCTCTTCTCGATCTCGCAGCCGTGCTCGCAGTGCGGTGGGACCGGCACGAGGATCGACGATCCGTGCTCGACCTGCGGCGGCCGCGGCCAGACCCGCCAGGTGAAGCGCTACAAGGCCAACATCCCTGCCGGCGTGCGCGAGAGCAGCCGCGTGCGCCTCGCCGGGAAGGGCGAGCCGGGTCTGCGCGGCGGCCCCCCGGGCGACCTCTACGTGCTCACTCGCGTCGAGGGCTCGCCGGTGTTCACGCGCAAGGGCGAGAACCTCGAGGTCGATGTGCCGATCACAATCGTCGAGGCCATCCGCGGCGCCACCGTCGAGGTGCCGACCCTGGACGGCACGAAGCGCATCCGCGTCCCCGCGGGGACCCAGCACGGGACCGTGCAGCGCCTGCGCGGCGAGGGCCCGCCGAAGCTGGGCGGACGCGGTCGCGGCGACATCCGCTACCGCCTCCAGGTCGACGTGCCGAGCTCGCTCAACCGCGAGCAGGAGCGGGCGGTCGAGGAGCTGGCCGAGGTCATGGACGGCGA
>JACCTJ010000332.1 GCA_013812485.1 Thermoleophilaceae bacterium | reverse complement strand
GTGCTGACCTCGGATCGGGCGCCGGCGTAGCCGAGGCCGCTGGTGGACTGGGGGAACTGGGGCACTTGTCGTCTCCTCGCTGGACGTCGGTGCTCTGACCCTCAGGATACTCGGCCGACAGGCGGGCGAACTTGAGCTCGCACGACGGTGCTCACCCTGCGTACAGCGCCTCGATCTCCCCCGCGTACTTCTCGCCGATCGGCTTGCGCTTGAGCTTCATGGTCGGGGTCAGCTCGTCCCCGCCCGGCTCCCAATCCTGGCCGAGGATCGTGAACTTCTTGATCTGCTCCACGCGGGCGAGGTCGGCGTTGGCGGCGTCGACCTCCTTCTGGATCTGCTCCAGGACCGCCTGCTCCTCGGCGAGCCGCTCCACCGAGGTGCTCTCGATCCCATGCTGCTGCGCGAAGCCCGGCGCCATGTCGGGATCGAGCGTGATCAGGGCGACGTTGTACTGGCGAGCGTCGCCGATGCAGACCGCCTGCCCGATGAGCGGCCCGGCGGCCTTGAGCTTCGCCTCGATGTTGGCCGGCGACATGTTCTTGCCGGCGGCGCTGATGATCAGCTCCTTCTTGCGGTCGACGATCCTGACGAAGCCCTCGTCGTCTATCTCGGCCACGTCGCCGGTGTGCAGCCAGCCCTCGTCGTCGATGGCCTCGGCCGTCTGCTCGGGCATGTTGCGGTAGCCGAGCATGACCACGTCCGAGCGCATGAGCAGCTCGCCGTCGGAGGCCAGCCTGACCTCGACGCCGGGCGAGGCCTGGCCGACGGTGCCGATCTTGATCTGCTCGGGGCGGTTACAGGTCCCGGCGCCGCAGGTCTCCGACATCCCCCAGATCTCCGCCAGGGGGACGCCGAGCGTGTGGAAGAACTCGATCGTCTCGGGCGGAGTGGGCGCCGCGCCGACGTTGCAGGCCTCGAGCTGGTCGAGCCCGATGCGTTCGCGGATCTTCGAGAGCACCATCGCGTCGGCCTTGTCGTGCTCGGCGCGCAGCTCGTCGGAGACGCCCTCGCCCGACTGCTCGGCGCGCACCCGGCGGCGGCCGACGTCGAGCGCCCAGGCGACCCCCTGCCTGCGGGTCTCGTCCTGCTCGGCGGCGAAGCTCGCCTCGAGTCCGGCCTTGAGCTTCTCCCACACGCGTGGCACCGAGAACCACCACGTCGGGCGGACCTCCGGCAGGTAGGCGGCGATCTGGCGCGGATCGGGGCAGTCGGTGGTCGAGAAGCCGAACATCATCGGCAGGTACTGGGTGCACGAACGCTCGGCGATGTGGGCCATCGGCAGGTAGGAGACGACCCGCGCTCCCTCGGGGAACTGGATGATCTGGTCGAACGAACGCCCCGCGGCGAGCTCGTTGGCGTGGCTGAGCTGGACGCCCTTGGGCGGCCCGGTCGTGCCCGAGGTGTAGATGAGCGTGAGCACGTCGTCGGGCTCGACGGCCCGCCAGGCGGCCTCGAAGTTGAAGCCCTCCTCGGCGCGCGCCTCTACGTCGTCGAGGGTCAGGGTGCCGTCCTCGCCGTCACCGTCGACGACCACTATGTGCTCGAGGTGCTCGGATCGTTTGGTCGCCTTGCGGATCGTGTCGAGAAAGGCTCGCTCGGTGACGACAAAGCGGCTCTCCGCGTCGCCGGCCAGGTACTCGATCTGCTCGGCCGAGTAGGTGTTGTAGACCGAGAACGGAGCCGCCCCGAGGTGCATGGCGGCCGCGTCGACCCAGTGGTACTCGGGTCGGTTGGAGAGCATGATCGCCAGCGTGTCGCCGCGCGCGACGCCGAGCCCGGCCAGGCCGGCCGCCGTGCGCTCGACGCGCTCGGCGTACTGGGCCCAGGTGATCGAGAGCTCGTCGCCCTTGGTGCGGATGGCGGGGCGGTCGGGATAGTCGGCGGCGACGACCTGGAAGGCCCCGCACATGGTGGTCTCCTCGAGCGCGCGGTAACGGACGCCCTCGCGCTCAGTGGTTGCTCCCTCCATCGGCTCTCCTCCCTCGAACTCGCGCACCTGCCCGACGGCGCACCCCCCACCGCGAGGCCGAACTATCGCACGTCGAAGCCCTCGCCGGTGAGCCTGCCGATGTCGTTGGTGAACCCGATCACGAACAGGACCATCACGAGCATGAAGCCGACCACGCCGGCCCGCTCCATCACGCTGAAGGGCACCGGGCGGCGGCGGACCTTCTCGACGATCGCCCAGAAGATGTGCCCGCCGTCGAGCGGCAGGAACGGGAACAGGTTGATGACCGCGAGCCCGAGTGAGACCACGCCGAGGATCCCGACCACGTCGGCGGCGTCGTCGAGGATCGTCCGCCGGGTGATCTCGTAGGTACCGACGATGCCGGTGATCTCCTTGCGCTTCTCGGCGTCGAAGAGGCGCGCGGGGACCTTGATCGTCTCCCAGGTGATGAGCGCGAAGCGATCGGCGGTGAGGGCGATGGCCGGACCGAGGGGCAGGGCCTCGCGCGGCCCCGGCGCGTAGGCGAAGCCGAGTCGCGTGCGCTCGGCCGCCGGGTCGTAGATCGGGCTGATCTCGACCTCGCGGCGCCTGCCGGCGCGTTCGGCGACGAGTTGCACGGGCTCGGTCGCCCGGCAGCCCTTGCGCGGCGGCTGCTCGGCGCAGCGGTTGTCGGAGATCGCCTTCGAGAGCTGCTCGGGCTCGCCGCTGTTCCCGTCCACGGAGACGATCCGGTCGCCGGGCGCGAGCACCCCCTGGGCGGGATATCCGCGCTCGATCGTGCCGACGCGGTCGGTCACGCCCTCGGTACCGATCAGCGCGAAGACCACCAGCAGCAGAACGAAGGCCAGCACGAAGTTGACCAGTGGCCCCGCACCGATGACCACCACCCGCTTCCACACCGGCTGCGAGTAGTAGGCGCGGGTGCGGACCTCGTCGGGCAGGTCCTCGTCCGGGTTCATGCCGCTGATCTTCACGTAGCCGCCCGCCGGAATCGAGCCGAGCGCGTACTCGGTCTCGCCGATCTTCTTGCGCAGCAGCAACGGCGGGAAGAACAGCGCGAAGCGCTCGACGCGCATGCCCACCGCCTTGGCTGCCGTGAAATGGCCGAGCTCGTGCAGGATGATCAGCACCATGAAGCCGAGCGCGGCGCCGACGATCGCGACGAGCGTCACGCCGGCACCCCCTGAGCGACGACGAGCGCCGCCGCCTGCTCGCGCGCCGCGGCATCGGCCTCGTAGAGATCCTCGAAGCGCCCGACCGGCTCCCCGGGCAGGGCGTCGAGTGCGCCCTCGACCACCTCGGCGATCCCGGGAAAGGAGAGCCGCCCGCCCAGAAAGGCCTCGACGGCGATCTCGTTGGCGGCGTTGAGGACACACGGCGCGGTGCCCCCGGCCGCGGCGGCTGCGCGAGCGAGGCAGAGGCAGCGAAAGGCCTCGAGGTCAGGGGCCTCGAAGGTCAGCGAGCCGAGCTCGGCCAGGTCGAGCGGACGGACCGGGACGTCGACGCGTTCGGGCTCGTGCAGGGCGTAGGCGATCGGCACGCGCATGTCGGGGTGGCCGAGGTGGGCGAGCGCCGCGCCGTCGGCGAGGGTGACCAGCGCGTGGACGATCGACTGCGGGTGCACGACCACATCGATCCGGTCGAGGCCGATCCCGAACAGGTGCATGGCCTCGATGACCTCGAGCCCCTTGTTCATGAGCGTCGCCGAGTCGATCGAGATCTTGCCGCCCATGTCCCAGGTCGGGTGGGCCAGCGCCTGCTCGGGACCGACGTCGGTCAGCTCGTCGGCCGACCAGCCCCGGAAGGGTCCGCCCGAGGCGGTGAGCACGAGGCGCTCGACATTGCCCGGCCGCTCCCCGTGCAGAAGCTGGTGCAGCGCCGAGTGCTCGGAGTCGACCGGAACGATGCGCGCGCCGGTGGCCTCGGCCAGGGTCATCACGAGCTCCCCTCCGACGACCAGGCTCTCCTTATTGGCCAGCGCCAGGTCGATCCCCTCCCCGAGGGCGGCGACGGTCGGCCCGAGGCCGGCCGAGCCCACCAGCGCGTTGAGGACCAGGTCGCACTCGGTCTCGACGATCAGGCGCACGAGCCCCTCGGCTCCGGACAGGACGCTGCCGCCGGTCCACGCCTCGGAGGCGCGCGCGGCCGCGCGCTCGTCGGCCAGGGCGATCCGCTCGACGCCGAGGCTCTGCGCCTGCTCGATCAGCGGCTCGAAGCCCGAGCGAGCGGCCAGGCCGACGACCTCGAGCTCGTCGGAGCGCCCGACGACGTCGATGGCCTGCTCGCCGATCGATCCGGTCGAGCCGAGGAGGAGGACGCGCTTCACCTCGAGCAGTCTAGGGACGGGTGGGGGTGTTCTGGCCGGTGCTTTCGCGCCCGGATGCGTGGTGCTCGAGGTGTCGCGGCGTGCTGTTCGGAGCTCAGGACTCCGGACGCTCTGGCGGCTCGCCGCGCGGCGGGCGCGGGCGGACGAGGCCGGGGACGCGCTCGGCGATCGCGCCGAAGCGCTCGGCGATCCCCTGGAGTGGCTCGACCGCCGCCGCCAGCGTGGTCGCCGCGCGGCCGAGGTCGTCGATCGCGTCGCCGATCCGGGTGACCGACGGAAGGCCGGCCTCGAGGCGCTCTCCGACCTCGAGCACGCGCGCCGAGGAGCTCTCGAAGCGCTCCGCAAAGGCGAGGATGCTGTCGGCGCGCTCGTCGATGGCGCCGAGGCGCTCGAGGATCGAGTCGGCCCGCTCGTCGAGCTTGTCAACCCGAGCGAGCACGGTCTCGGCGCGAGCGTCGAGACGGCCTCCGGCCTCGGCGATCGACGCTCCGTGGGTCTCGAGGCGCTCGCCGAGCGCGACGCCGACCTCGAGCTGCTCTCCGAGGCGGCTCAGCACGTCGGTCGCGGCGAGGATCTCCTCCGCGCGCCGGTCGAGCGCGTCGATCCGCTTCGTCAGGGCCTGTTCGGTCGCGGGGACCGAACGCGCGAGCTCGGCGAGGTCGTCGAGGGCTCCCGCGAGCGCTTCGGCGCCGCCGGCGTCGCTCGCAGTCTGGGAGACGAGCCGCGCGGCCACGGCGATCTCGTGCAGGTCGTCCAGGGCGCGGACCAGCAGGCGCGGCGGGATCAGGAGCGGGTTGATCACGATTGCTCCGCAGCGGCGGGCTCCCGCTCGGGGGCAAGGCGCTCGACGAGGCGCTGGCACAGCCGCGCCGCGTCGGCCACCCGCGCGTAGTCGACGCGTTCGGCGGTGTCGGTCGGCCAGTGGTAGTCGGTCGGGAGCTTGAACTCATCGACGGACACGATCGTCGCGCACGGGTAGCCGGCGCGCAGGGCGATCAGCCCGTCGGTGGCGCTGCGAAAGCGCAACCCGCGCTGGAGGTCGACCCCGGCCTCCTCGGCGCAGCGCTCCACGCGGTCCCGGACCGCCTCCGGGTAGTCCTCCATCCTCAACATCCCCTCCCCCTCGAGCACGGCGAGCCGCGGCGAGCCGAGCGTGTCGAGGCAGATCACGTGCGTGCTCTCGGTGGGCAGCGAGGGGAAGTGACGCTCGGCGAAGGCGCTCATGCCCTCCTGATGGGACTCCTCGGCTCCGGCCGAGGGCAGGATCACCCGCACGCCCTCCGGCGGGCCGCCGGCGCCGGCGAGCGCGTGGGCGAGCGAGAGGATGGCGGCCACGCCGGTGAGGTTGTCGTTCGCCCCGGGCACGGTGGCGCGCAGGCCGATATCCACGAAGGCGCGCCAAGCTCGCGCAGCTCGCCCGCGATCAACTCGGCCGCGGCGAGCTCTCCGGGCGAGGCCGAGGGCCGGTCGAGGGCGGCGAGGCGCGCCACCCCGCTCGTACAGCTCCGGCTCGCAGAGGAGACCGGCGGGGCTCACGTCACCGCCAGCGTGACGTAGTAGGCAACGGGCACGGAGAAGAAGACGGCGTCGAGGCGATCGAGGACGCCCCCGTGCGGCCCGAACAGCCCGCCTGTGTCCTTGACGCCGAAGTCGCGCTTTATGAGCGACTCGAAGAGGTCGCCCAGCGGCGCGGCGAGGGCTACGCAGAACCCGATCGCCAGCGCCTGGCCGGCGGTCAGGAACTCCTGGTAGGCGGTCTCGAAGCCCCAGAAGACGAGCGTCCCCCCCAGCAGACCGGCCACGAGTCCCTCCCACGACTTGTTGGGGGAGATCCGCGGGGCGAGCTTGCGCTGGCCCCAGGCCTTGCCCACCGAATAGGCGATGCTGTCGCCGATGAAGGTCGCGAGCAGAGCGTCGAGCACGAGCGCCCCACCGTGCTCGATCTCCCGCAGGAATACGGCGTGCACGAGCGGTAGCCCGACCCAGGCCACGCCGAACAGCGTCATGGCGATCGCCCAGGAGACCCGCTCGCGCCACGGGCGCGCGACGGCGATGGCGTAGGTCAGCGGAAAGGCGCAGACGAGCACGAGCAGGACGTGGAAGGGCTCTCCGAACAGGGCAGCGAGGACGAGGCCGACCAGGGCGATGAACCCCGCGAGGTCGACCGGGCGGACCGAGCGGGTGAGCGAGTAGAGCTCGTGCAGGGCGACCACCCCGAGCGCGGAGATCCCGAGCGCGAACACGAGCCCGCCCTGGGCGATGATGAAGATCGCGAAGATCGCCGCCGGCACCGCCCACAGCACGCGCCGGCGCAGCTCGCGCTCGCCCCGCTCGCGCGGCGGGCGGGACTCCCGCCGGCGCTCGCGGCTACGGGCGGCGCCACGGGCCGAGGCCGGAGAACGGCGTGCGCTGCGACGAGGCTTGCGGACGGCCATCCCGCGGCTCTCAGCGGGCCCCGAAACGCCGCTCGCGGGCGGCGTACTCCTCGAGCGCGGCCGCCAGCTCGTCGCGGTCGAAGTCGGGCCACAGCGCGTCGGAGAACACGAGCTCCGAGTACGCGCACTGCCACAGCAGGTAGTTGGACAGCCGTCGCTCGCCGCTCGTGCGGATGAGCAGCTCCGGATCGGCCATGTCCGGGGCATAGAGGCAGCGGCGGAAGGCGTCCTCGTCGCCGCCCTCGAAGCGCGCCGCGGCGTCGAGGATCTCGGCCCGCCCGCCGTAGTTGAAGGCCACGAACAGGGTCATCCGCTCGTTACCGGCGGTCCGCTCCTGCGCCCAGTCCATGCGCTCCGTCAGCTCGCGCGAGACTCCCTCGCGGCGACCCACGAAGCGCATGTGCACCCCCTCGGCGTCGAGCTCGGGGGTCTCGGACTCGATCAGGTCGGCGAACATCGCCATCAGGCCCTCGACCTCAGCGCGGGGACGGCTCCAGTTCTCGGTCGAGAAGGCGTACACCGTGAGCTCCCGGAGGTCGAGCGAGACGGCGTCGCGGACGATCTGCTTGAGCGCCTGGGCGCCCTGGCGATGGCCCTCGAGGACGGGCAGCCCGCGCTGCTCGGCCCAGCGCGCGTTGCCGTCCATGATGATCGCGACATGGCGGGCGGCCAAGGCAGGGGGGCGGATCCGGGAAGGGCGAGAGGGGCCGAGAACCGCCCCTCAGACCTCGAGGATCTCTTGTTCCTTACGGGTGAGCGCCTCGTCGATGTCCTGCACGCCGCGGTCGGTGAGCGTCTGGAGCTCGGTCTCGGCGCGATGCTCGTCGTCGGAGCCGACCTCGCCCTCCTCCTTCAGCTCGCGCAGGTCGTGCATGATCTGGCGGCGGACGTTGCGGATGGCCACGCGGCCGTCCTCGGCGATCCCCCGCACGACGCGCACCAGCTCGCGCCGGCGCTCCTCGGTCAGCTCGGGCAGGG
>JACCTJ010000073.1 GCA_013812485.1 Thermoleophilaceae bacterium | reverse complement strand
CCGAAGCGCTCGCACAGGGTCAGGAGGTCGGCGAGCGCTTGGCACGGGTGATGCTCCGCGGTGAGCATGTTGATCACGGGAACGCGCGCGTGCGCGGCCAGCTCCTCGAGCACGCTCTGGCGAGCGGTGCGGATCCCGATCGCCTGCACGAGCCGCGAGAGGACGAGCGCGGTGTCGCGCACCGACTCGCCGCGCGCCAGCTGCGTCTCGCCCTCGCGCAGGACGATCGGATGGCCGCCGAGCTCGCGCACGCCCACCTCGAACGAGATGCGCGTGCGCGTCGAGGGCTTGTCGAAGACCAGAGCCACGCTGCGTCCCGCAAGCGCGCCGGTCGGAGAGCCGCCGGTCGCGCCGCCGAGGAGGGCGGCGTGCGCCGCCTTGAGCTCGAGCGCGCGCGCGAGGAGAGCGGCGAGCTCAGCAGGCTCGAGCTCCTCGCCCGTGAGGAAGTGGCGCGGCACCGCCGGATCGTATTGGCCGTCGCGGCCGGGGCGGGAGCGTGCGTGCGCGTGGGGCTCGACCACCCGTCCGCCGCCGCGCGTTCCTTCGTGGAATAGTCCGGGTAAGCCGTCACTAGAGGGACGACCGATCTACTTCCAAGCAGGCGATGGAGGAGGGCGAGATGGCAGAGAGCAGCGGATCTCAGGGCGGGAGCGGCGACTCCTCGAGCTCTTCGGGAGGTTCTGGCGGGCGTTCGTCGGGCACCGGCTCGGGCTCCCGTGCTCGGTCCGCGAGCGGCCGCTCCTCCTCCTCGAGCCGGAGCTCCGGCTCCTCGACCCGCTCGCGCAGCGGCTCGTCCTCGGGACGCAGCGCCTCCTCCTCCCGCAAGAGCTCGACGACCTCGTCACGGCGCTCGACGGCGAGCAGCCGCTCCTCCGGCTCGGGCTCGGCGGCTCAGCGCCGCCAGGCCGCGAAGAAGGGCGGGCAGGCCCGCGGGCGCCAGCAGAAGGCGCGCAAGGCGGCGAGCCAGACCGCCGAAGCGGCCGCCAAGCCAGCCGAGTCCGCGGGCTTCTCGGCCAAGACCGTCGCCGAGGTTCGCAGTGCACTGCGCGACAACCTCGTCAACCCACTCAACCTGGTGCTCATCACCCGCGATCGGATCGAGGAGGTCGTGGATGAGGCCGTGAGCCGCGGGCGGATGACCGCGAGCGATGCTCAGGACCTCGTGTCGAAGATCCTCTCCCGCGGGCGCAAGCAGACCAACGACGTGCTCAACAACCTCGAGAACCTGCTCGGTCGCGGGCGCAGCGGGGCCGAGTCGGTGGTCGAGGAGGCGCGCGAGCGGGGAACGAGTGCCGCGTCGGGCGCCCTCAGGCAGGCAGAGAAGACCGCGAGCGACGCGCTCAGGACCGCCGATCCGGTGATCGTGCAGGCCGACCGTGCCCGCCGCGTGGCCGGTGTGGGTGCCAGCTTCCCGATCACGGGCTACGACAACCTGACCGCCGCCCAGGTCCGAGACCGTCTCGACACCCTGAACGCGCCCGAGCTGCGCAAGGTCCGCGACTACGAGCGCCGCAACGCGAACCGCAAGACGGTGCTTTCGGCGGTCGAGTCGAAGCTCAGCTGAGCGCTTCCGCCGCCACCCGTCCCGAGCGCGGCGACGAGCTCGAGCTCGTCGTCGACTCGCTCGCCTTCGGCGGCGCCGGCGTCGCGCGCCTCGACGGCTACGTCGTATTCGTCACCGGAGCCGTTCCCGGCGATCGCGTGCGCGCGCTGGTCACCAAGCGCAAGCGCGCCTACGCCGAGGCGCGCACGACCGAGCTCGTCGAGCCCAGTCCCGAGCGCGTCGAGCCGCGCGCGGCCCACCCCGGGGCGCCGTGGCAGGTCCTCTCCTACGAGCGCCAGCTCGCCGAGAAGCAGACCCAGGTCCGCGACGCGCTCACCCGCATCGGTCACTTCGAGGACCCGCCGGTCGCGACGGTGCTGCCCGCCGAGGATCCGTGGCGCTACCGCAACAAGCTCGAGTACTCGTTCGGTGAGGACGAGACCGGCCAGCTCGTGCTCGGGTTCCACCGCCCGGGTCGCTGGAACGAGATCGACGACGTGACCGACGACGTGCTCGCCTCCGAGCGCATCGACACGCTGCGCGAACGGGTGAAGCAGTGGTGCCGGGCCGAGGGGTTGACCGCCTACGACCGTCGCGAAAACGTCGGCTTTCTGCGCAACCTCGTCGTGCGCGAGGGCCGGCGCACCGGCGAGCTCCAGGCCCGCATAGTCACGAGCCCGGGCGATTTCCGCGCCGCCGACCTGGCCGCGTCGCTCGAGGCCGACGGCGTGCTCTGGACCCGCGCGGCGGGCGTGGCCGAGACCACGCGCGGCGGCGAGACCGAGCTGCTCGCCGGCGTCGACACGATCGAGGAGGAGCTGCGGATCTTCGGCGCCGTCCTGCGTTTTCGCATCTCGCCGGAGGCCTTCTTCCAGGTCCACACCGAGCAGGCCGAGCGGCTGTACGCGATCGCCGCCGAGCTCGCGGGCCTGCGCGGCTCGGAGCGCGTGTTCGATCTCTACTCCGGGATCGGAACGATCGGGCTGTGCCTGGCCCTGCGCGCCCGCGAGGTGCTCGGCATCGAGTCGATCGAGCCCGCCGTGGCCGACGCCATCCAGAACGCTCGCCGCAACGAGATCGAGAACGTGCGCTTCTTCGCCGGCGACGTGCGCACGGCGCTGCGCCCGCTCGTCGAGGAGGCGGGAAAGCCCGACGTCGTGGTCGTCGATCCGCCGCGGGCCGGCCTGTCGCAGAAGATCGTCCGTCGCATCCTCGAGACGGGCCCGAGCCGAATCGTCTACGTGTCGTGCAACCCGACGACGCTGGCGCCGAACGCCCGTCAATTGGCCGACGCCGGCTACCGGCTGAGCGCCGTCCGGCCGGTCGACATGTTCCCGCAGACGCCGCACATCGAGTGCGTGGCGCTGCTCGAGCGCGAGGGCTAGCGAGCGCTTGCTGTCACGTGGCGGACCGAGAGCCCCGTGGCTCG
>JACCTJ010000313.1 GCA_013812485.1 Thermoleophilaceae bacterium | reverse complement strand
TCGCGACCCTGCGCGGGTCGCGCGGCGCCGCGGCGGCGAGCTCGTCGAGGCGGCGCTCGAGGCGAGCGATCGTGCCCGCGTCGGCGCCCTTCTGGGGACCGAACACGCGCGGGGCGTCCTCCCAGGCCGTCCGCACATCGCAGACGACCTCGAGTGCGAGCCCGTCCGGCTCGATGCCGGCCTCTTCGAGCGCCGCGAGAGCGCCCGCGCCGCCGTCGGTCGTAGCCGAGCCCCCGACGGCCACGATCACCGTGCGGGCGCCGGCCTGCGCCGCCGCGACGATCAGCTCGCCGGTGCCGCGGGTCGTGGCCGCCCAGGCGTCGCGCTCGTCCTCCGCGACTCGCCACAGGCCGCTCGCCAGGGCCATCTCCACGACCCCGACCTCGCCATCGTCGAGCAGCCCGTACGCGGCTTCGACCGGGCGCCCGAGCGGGTCGGCGACGGTGGCCACTCGCCGCTCGCCGTCGCGAGCGCGCACCAGGACGTCCATCGTTCCGCCGCCGCCGTCGGCTACCGGAAGCTCCTCGGCGTCGAGCCCGCCGGCGCGCAGTCCGCTCGCGACAGCGCTCGCGACCTCGGCCGCGTGGAGCGTCCCCTTGAAGTCGTCCGGCGCGACCAGGACTGCAGCCGCCGCCAGCGATGATCCCGCGTTCACGCCTCGGTGATCGCCGCCTCGAACGCGCGCTCGGCACCCTCGCCGTGGACGCAGAAGATCACCTGCTCGAGCTTCTCGCCAGCGTGTGCGCGAGCGGCCGCGACCATCACCTCAGCCGCTTCACCAACCGGGAAGCCGCCGACGCCGGTTCCAAAGGCGACGAGCCCCAGCGAGCGGCAGCCGAGCTCCTCGGCGCGGCGCAGCGTCGATCGCGTGGCCCGTTTGATTACCTCGCGCGAGGTCGGCCCGCCGAGCTCCATCGTCGCTGCGTGGATGACGTAGCGGGCCGGCATGTCGCCGGCCGTCGTCTCGACCGCCTCCCCGAGCCCGATCGGCGCCCGCTCGTCGGACTCGCGCTGCACCGCGGCGCCGCCCGCGCGGGAGATCGCCGCCGCCACCCCGCCGCCGTGCTTGAGCTCGGTGTTCGCAGCGTTGGCGATCGCGTCGACCTCGAGCTTGGTGACGTCGGCGCGCTGGACCTCGAGAGCGGGCATCGGCACATATTCTCCCCGACGATGGCCAAGAGTGAGCACATCACCCTCGGGAGGGCAAGCGGGTGGCGCCCTCGCGGGCGCGCAAGGACTAGGGCTCCGGCGCGTGGACGACCGCGAGGCGGTCGACCGCCCGGAAGCCGAGCTTGCGGGCCAGGCCGAGCGACGCCGCGTTGTCATCCTCGGCGCCCCACACGGGCTGCTTGCCCTGCGCGGCCATGTGCCGGGCCAGCGCCCCGAAGCAGGCGACGGCGTGACCGCGGCGGCGATGGCCCTCGACCGTGTCGATGCCGACGTCCCACATTGTCTCGGTGACGACGACCGCGGCGCAGACCGAGGCGACCTCGCCGTCGGCGGTGGAGATCGCCACCGCGGTGGCGCGCGGCAGCTCGCGGCGGGTGTCCTCCGACAGCTCGTCGAGGAGCGGGCCGGCCGGCGGGTCCAGCACCACCACCTCGCCCGGCTCGCCTCCCGGCGCGGCCGCGGGCACGGGCACGGGGCCCGTGTGAATCGTCGCCGGCGCGATCCGCCACCCGCGGAGCGCCTCGCGCACCCGCCCGAGGCTGTCGAGCTGGACGACCAGATCGAGTCGTCCTGGCGCGTCGCCGGCGACATCGCGGAGCAGGCGGACGCCTGGGCGGCCCACGACTGCGCCGATCAGCAGCTCATCACTGAGGACGACCGCTCCCTCGCTCGCTTGCGGGTCGACGATCAGCCGGCCCGCGCCCGATCGCAGCATCCAGCGCGTCTCGACCCAGCGGGGGAGATCGGGTAGCGCGGTCGCCAGGGCGAGCGGGTCCGACGGCAGCGGCGTGCAGTCCCGTCCCGCTAGGTGCGCAACTGCCCGAGCCGGCACTCGCGGGGCTCCTTGTCCTCGCGCCAGCGCAGGAAGCGAGCCCCGTGGCGGATGCGGTGCCCGGTGATGTGGTCGAAGGCGATCTCGACGACGAGCGCCGGTCGCAGCCCCTCCCATACGAGCTCCTCGTCCGACTTCCAGCGGCTCGGCCCGCCCGATCCCTGCTCGTAGGTGCGGTAGGACTCGAGACGGCCGAGCAGCTCGCGCTTCTCGCGCGCCTTGAACCCCGACACGTGGCCGACCTCGCGAAGCCGCTCGTCCTCGTCGTAGAGGCCGAGGATCAGCGACCCGACCGTCCCCTCCTCCTTGCCGAAGCGGAAGGCCGCGACCACGCAGTCGGCGGTGCGAACCCGTTTGATCTTGAGCATGGCGGTGCGCTCGCCCGGCGCGTAGGGCGCCGCGGCCTCTTT
>JACCTJ010000312.1 GCA_013812485.1 Thermoleophilaceae bacterium | reverse complement strand
CCGAGGCGATCTACTTCGGCGCGACCAGCGGCCGTCTGCTGCCGGACGGTCACAAGGGCCGCGCCGACGACCTGATCAGGGGCTCGCGACGGGATCCTTCGCTGTTCGCGGAGCTCGACGACGCCGAGCTGGGGCTCGAGCTCGAGCCGGCCGCGAGCAGCACTTAGCTGGCGCGCGGGTCGCGCAGGCCGATCATGTTCGTCGCATCGAGCAGGCGGTAGACCTTCTCGTGCTCGGCCTGGTCGGGCACCGCCGGATAGCCCCATGAGTAGCGGCGGCCCTGGGTCTCCGGGATGCCCAGGTCCTGTCGGATGCGCCAATGCAGCCACTCCGCCATGCCCTCGGCGGTCTGCACGCCCATGCCGTGGGTGAAGAGCTGCTCGGCGAACTCGCCCTCTGCCTCCAGGCGCGCCATCAGCTCGGTCACCGCGTCCCCGGCCGTCACCGCCTGGAGCGCGACGACGTCGAGCTCGCCGGAGCTCTTGGGGCGGTAGAAGTCGGCCAGGCAGATGCGGTCGCCGTTGGGCTGGCGCGGGGCGACCAGCCGCTCGAGCACCGTCGCCCGGTCCGCGGGATCGAGCACCACGATCTCGTTGCCCTCGGAGTAGCACGGGAAGTAGCCCAGCAGCGCGCGCGGGCGCAGGTAGTCCTGCTCGGCCCACATGCGCTCCAGCCGCGGGCGGAAGTCGTCGGCGATCAGCCGCTTCCAGGCGTCACCCTTGACGCCCCGGCCGCCCCAGTGCAGCTTGAACAGCACGTGCGTGTCGAGGTGCGGGTAGACCTCGTCGAGGTCGACCGGAATCTCGCGTACGCCCCAGAAGGGTGGCGTAGGAACGGGGTTGTCAGTCGCGACCGGGGAGCGGACGGAGGCGTCGGTGAAATCGTGTACGACCTCCGTCTCGCCCTCCTCGCGCAGCTTGCGCGCATCCTCGCGAACCTGATCGACCAGCCGCGCGCGCGCTTCGCCGTCGACGAGCTGGTCCATCACTGCCAGGCCCTCGAACGCGTCCTTGCAGTAGAAGACGCCGGGCTCGTAGATCGCGTCGGACTCCTTGCCCTCGGGGTAGTTGGCGCGCAGGCCGAACTTGCGGTTGATCGCCGCACCGCCGACGAGCAGCGGGAACTCCAGCTCGTGCGAGTGCAGCTCGGAGACGCACAGGGGCATCTGCTTGGAGGTCGAGACCAGCAGCGCGCTGAGGCCGATGGCGGTTGCCTCGTGCTCGCGCGCGGCGTCGAGCACGCGGCCGATCGGCACCTGCTTGCCGAGGTCGACGACCGTGTAGCCGTTATTGGTGAGGATCGTGTTGACGAGCGACTTGCCGATGTCGTGCACGTCGCCGAACACCGTGGCGAGCACGACCGTGCCCTTGGTGTAGCCCTCGATGCGGTCGAGATAGTTCTCGAGCCGGGCCACCGCGCGCTTCATGACCTCGGCCGACTGGAGCACGAACGGCAGGATCAGCTCGCCCGCGCCGAACTTGTCCCCGACCTCCTTCATGGCGGGGAGGAGGACCTCGTTGAGGACCGGGACGGCGCCGATCTTCTCGACTGCCGCGTCGATCTGGACCTCGACCCCGTCCTTCTTGCGCCGCAGGATGTGCCAGTGCAGGGCCTCCTCGGGCTCCATCTCGGCGGTGGGGTCGGCGGTCTCGGCCTCTTCGTCCTCGTCCTTCTCCTCGAAGTGCGCGATGAACCGCTCGAGCGCGTCCTCGCGCCGGTTGAAGACGAGGTCGTCGGCCAGGCCGCGCTCGGTGTCGGAGATCTCGCCGTAGGGCACGATGTGGTTCGGGTTGACCATGGCCAGGTCGAGCCCCGCCTCCACGCAGTGGTGGAGGAAGACGGAGTTGAGCACGGCGCGTGCCGGCGGGAAGACGCCGAACGAGACGTTCGAGACGCCGAGCGACGTCTTGACGCCCGGCACCTCCGCCTTGACGCGGCGGATCCCCTCGATCGTCTCGACCGCGGAGGGCCGCCACTCCTCGTCGCCGGTGGTCAGCGTGAAGGTGAGCACGTCGAAGATCAGCAGCTCGGGGTCGAGCCCGTGCTCGCCGCAGGCGATGTCGCGGATGCGCTCGGCGATCTCCACCTTGCGGTCGGCGGTCTTGGCCATCCCGACCTCGTCGATGGTCAGCGCGATCAGCGCCGCGCCGTGGGCAGCGGCGAGCGGGATCACCCCGTCGGCCTTGTCGCGCCCGGCCTCGAGGTTGACCGAGTTGACCACCGCGCGGCCCGAGATCTGCTCGAGGGCGGCCTGGATCACCTCGGGCTCGGTCGAGTCGATCTGGATCGGCGCCGGCTGCGAGAGCGAGATTCGCTTGGCGGTCTCGCGCATCTGATCGTCCTCGTCCTGGCGCTCGGTCAGCGCGACGCAGATGTCGAGCACGTGGGCGCCGCCCTCGACCTGGTCCTCGGCGATCTGCACGAGCCCGTCGTAGTCGTCGGCCAGGAGCATCTCCTTGGCCTTGCGCGAGCCCTGCGAGTTCACCCGCTCGCCGATCATCGACGGCCGCGGCTCCTGCACCAGCGGCGTGGCCGTCATCAGCGAGGAGAGGTGCGGCGGCCAGGCGTCCTGCGGCCGCGGCTCGACCTTGCGGTCGCCGACGCGCTCGACGATGGCGCGGATGTGGTCGGGCGTCGTCCCGCAGCAGCCGCCGACGATGGCCACGCCGTAGCGAGTCACGAAGTCGGCCAGCACGTCGGCCAGCGGCTCGGCCTCCTCGGGGAAGATGGTCTCACCGTTCGGCCCCTGGTGCGGGATCCCGGCGTTGGGGATGCAGGAGATCGGCACGGGCGAATGCTCACCGAGGAAGCGAACCGCGTCGCGCATGTCCTCCGGGCCGGTCGAGCAGTTGAGCCCGAGCGCGTCGACGCCGAGCGAGGTCAGCGTGGTGAGCACCGAGGCGATGTCGGTGCCGAGCAGCATCTTGCCGCCGTTGGGCAGCAGTGAGACCTGGGTCTGGATGGGGACGGTCCGACCGGTCTGCTCGAAGGCGTCGCGGGCGCCGAACACCGCCGCCTTGACCTCGAGGATGTCCTGCGCCGTCTCGATCAGGAGCAGGTCGACGCCGCCCTCGAGCAGGCCCTGGCACTGCTCGGCGAAGATCTCGCGCAGCGCCGCGAAGCTGATGTTGCCGAGCGTCGGGTCGTCCGAGGCCGGCAGCATCCCCGTCGGGCCCACCGCGCCGGCCACGAAGCGCTCCTCGCCCGCCGCGGCACGGGCGATCTGGCCGGCACTGCGGTTGATCTCGAGCGTTTGCTCGCCGAGCCCCCACTCGTCGAGCTTGAGCCGGCTGGCCTGGAAGGTGTCCGTCTGGAGCGCCTCGGCGCCGGCCGCGACCATCGACTCGTGAACGCCCTGGATGACGTCCGGGCGGTGGAGCACGAGCGCCTCGTGGCACTTGCCGGGTAGGCCGCCGTAGTCCTCGGAGGTCAGGTCGTACTGCTCGAGGGTGGCGCCCATGCCGCCGTCGAAGACGACGACGTGGGAGCGGATGGCTTCGAGGTAGTTACGCATAAGCAGTTGTTGAGGGTACAGGGAGGCGGTCGATCTCCTGCGGCGACGGGCCCATCCAGCTCTAGCCTGACGGTCTCAGGGATGCGGCGAAACCGGCGCAGGTGTTGAGAGATGTTCGAAGCGGCGAGAGGGAACGGGCGGCCGACTGAGCCCCTGCGCGGACTCGGGGATGGCTGATCGGGGCCGCCTCCTCGCGGCGCTCTTCGCCCTCGTCCCGGTGACCGTGACCGTAGTGCTCCTCTTCGCTGCCACCGGTCGCGACGAGGCCGTCGACTTCGAGCTCCTCCCCGTCAATCCCGGAGGGCCGGTCGGCCTCGCGCACCTCGAGCGCGATGGCGATCGCGTCCGGGGACGGATCGCGGTCTGGGGCCTCGGCCCCGGGAGCCGGCACCGCGCCGAGGTGAAGGCCGGAGCCTGCCGCCCCGAGGGAGAGCAGACCGCGACGACCGTGCTCGCTCTGCCCGCACTCGTCGCCGATCCCAACGGCGTCGCCTTCGCGCGCGTGAGCGTGCGCGCCCGGGAGAACGCCGTCGAGCCCGGCCGTTACCTGATGGTCTACTCGGGCCCGGGCCCGGCTCGCGCCAACGCGCGCGTGTCCTGCGGCGACCTCTTCGGCGCAGCAGAGCTCGAGCCCTCGGCGCTGGCGAGCGTCGGGCCCGGCGCCGGGGCGCGATCCGAGGCCTCGACCATCCTCCAGCTGCGCGACGGCCGCCCGATCGGCGGGCTGCAGCGGATCGAGGTCCGCACCGGCGACCGCGTGGCGCTCGCCGTGCGCTCCGACCTTCCGGACGAGGTCGAGGTCCGTGGGGGTCTCGGCCTGAGCCAGCAGGTGGGGCCTGGGACGATCGCCCGATTCTCCTTTCTCGCCCCGCAGCCGGGGCAGTACGACCTGCGCGCGCGCACCGCCGGCGAGCGCCCGGTCGCGGTGCTGAGCGTGAAGGCGAGGGGCAACGGCTCGCCGCGCTGAGCGGGGGTAGGGAGGGCGCCCCCCGCCCTGGACTACCGGCGCTCGACCTTGCCGCAGGCGACGCGGTCGCCCGAGTCGCCGGTCTCGAGGGTGTCGGCGTCGGGCCCGCCCGATCTGCCCGGGCCGGGCACGACGTAGCGCTCGGGCACGTTCGCGGCGTTGTCCGGATCGGCGTGGATCATGGCTGCGCTCCCGTCGCCCGCCAGGAGCTCCGCGACCTCGAAGCGTCCCGTCCGCACGACTGCGGTGGCGGTGCCGTCGTCGCCCGCGAGCAGCGGGGGCAGGTCGCCCGCGTGCTCGCCGTGGTCGCTGCCGGCGCGGGCGACGTGACCGCCGGCGCTCGAGAAGGGCATGAGCTCTCCCTCCATCCGGGCGTCCGCCTCGCAGACTCCCCGCTCGTGGAGGTGAAAGCCGTGCAGGCCGGGCTCGAGCCCCGCGGCCTCGACCCGGACCTCGACCTCGTCCTCCACCGGGCGCAGCGAGACGGAGCCCGCGCGCTCGCCCTTGGCGGTCATGAGGCTCGCGCCGACGGAGGGGGCGGGCGCGCCCGTGGGACCGTCCTGCCGGCTGCCGCTCTCGCCGCAGCCGGCCAGTGATCCGCCGATGACCAGGAGCGCGCCGACCGCGCCGGTCGTGGCGCGGAGTGACCGGGAGAGCCCGGTTCGCGGGTGAGCCAACCTCATTCCGCGCATCTTCTCAGAGCGCGGGCGGCGCGGCGCTAGCGTCCGGCGGTCGGGCCGAGCCCGGCGCGAGCGCCCGGCCCGGGGGACACCTCCGCAGCGCGGATTTCCTCCACCCGTCCATAGCCGCTAGAGGCGCCCAACCCTAGGTTGGAGGCACATTTCGCCCTCGTCCGAAAGGCCCGCCTTGCCCAGCCGGCTGAGCTCGCTCGACTCCTCCTTCCTGCGCGTCGAGACGCCCAGCGCTCACTTGCACGTGGCCTGGCGCGGGCGCTGCCGCCCCCACGCCACCCGGGCGCGCCCCCCGCTCGATCGCCTGCGCGCGAGCGTGGGCTCGCGGGTCAGACGCTGCCGGCGCATTCGCCAGCGCCTGGCCTACCCGCCGCTCGGGATGGGCGAGCCCTACCGTGATCGCGCCTGCTTCGGCATCCACGCCGAGCCGGTGACCCTGCTCGAGGCCCGCGAGCTTCCCGGGTCGCTGCGCCGCGAGGTGCGCGAGCTCGCGGCGCCGGGCGTGCGTTCGATGAGGGTCGCTCGCCACGGGCGCCGCGCGGGCGCGAAGCGAGCGCTGACGGGCAGCGGCGACGGACCGGGCCCGGTCTCCCGGCGCCGCTGACCGCGACCGCGACCGCGATCTCCAGAGACGAGCGAAGCGATGATGCGCGAGAACGGAACCCGGGGACAGGTCGCGATCGTGCTGCCGGGAGGCGGCGCTCGCGGCGCCTACGAGGCCGGCGCCCTCGCAACCCTGCTGCCGGCCCTCGCGGCGCGGGGCGAGCGGGTCTC
>JACCTJ010000294.1 GCA_013812485.1 Thermoleophilaceae bacterium | reverse complement strand
CGGTCGACGCGCTTCTGTACCCGCTGGCGCAGAGGCTGGATCCCGATCGCCACGATGCCGGTGGCGATCAGCCCGAGCCATCCACGTGAGTCGAGCACCGAGCTCAGCCCGCCGACAACCGCCACGTAGATCGCGACCACGCAGGCGGTGAGCACGCCGTAGACCAGCGTGCGGTTGAGGATCGGCTCGATGTCGAAAAGCCCGTATCGGAGGATGGCCACCGCGATCGAAATCGGGACCGCCAGCTCCATGACCGCCATGGCGGCGCCGGTGAGCCAGCTCGCGTCCCCCGTCACCACTTGGTCGACCCCACAGACGAGCAGGGTCGCGGGGATGGAGAGCGCCCCATAGGCGAGCCAGAGGAGTTGCTGGCGCTCGACCCCGGCCGCCCGCCGAAAGCGGACGCGCACCGCCCACGCCGCGGCGAAGAGGCTCGCCAACGTGCCGACCAAGAAGGGCACGAAGACGGGATCGAGGGCCTCGGGCAGGGTCGGCAACGGCCGCTCCACGGCGGCGAACGGAGTCTCCAGTGGCTCGGGCAGGAACGCCAGAACCACCATCAGTCCGACGATCGACGCCGCGGCGCCGATGGCGACCGGACGCCAGCGTCGCGACGGGAGCCGGCCGTCCGGAAACACCATCACGACGGCCACCAGGCCCGCGTAAAACGCCGGCCAAGTGCTCGAGCTGAAGAGCGCCGCCCAGCTCGCCCCCGGGAGCGAACCGGGCTCGGCGATCAGCCCGTATACCGCGTAGGACGCCGTCACGTCGAGGGCCAGCACGAAGGCGTGGCCGACCAGAAAGAGCCCGACGAGGTTCCCCGCGCGACGCACCGAGATCAGGACTCCGGCCGCGAGCGCGACCAGGGCCGCTCCGCCGTACAGGATCACGTGGCCGGCCCGGGTGCCGCCGCTCAGGACCGTGAGATAGCCGCTGAAGGCGACGAGGACGACGATGCACGCCGCGGCCGCCCACACCGCCCGCACGCGCCGGCCGGAGGCCGCCCCATCAGAGGCAACTACTGCCTGCTCCATGAGCGGATTCTCACCAGATCGCGCCGTTCGGCGCGACGATCGCTCGTGTTGCCCCGCCGTGTCAGCGCTCTCCGACGTGTAGACGGACATCGCTAAGACCGCCGGAATGGTCGTATGTGGGCGGATGAGCGTCATCTGGACTAGCCCCCTTGGTTGTGCGCCGGCTCGATCGTCGCCGATGCCGACAGCTTCCCCGCTCGAGACCTCGTAGCGAGCGACCATCCGCCGCCGCTAGGCGGCGACCACCCTCTCGCGCGCCTTCGACCGGACTACCCAGCCGGTCAGAGCCCAGAGCGCACCCGAGCCTCCGAGCAGGAGCAGGAAGAAGGGCGAGCCTCCGACGGGAAGGAAGAAGGCGATCTGCACCGGCAGCTGCACGAAGAACCAGACTCCGACAAGGAGCGGGACGAACCTCCGCCGGTCTCCCGACGCACCCGCTCGGATGGCGGCGATTCCGTACACGATCATCCCGAGCGACGAGACGAGCCCCCCGGCCGCCGAGAACGGCGGCTCGGCCGAGGCGTCGGTGGTGAGGTACAGAGGGCCGAGCGCCCACAGCAGAAGGCCCAGCAGAGTCATGGCCGTGCCCATTCGGGGCAACCAACTCGAGCCGCCGACGCGGAGCACGTGCAGACCGATCACACCGCACATCAGTCCGAGCACGGCGACCGCGAAAAACCCGGTCGCGAACCGCGCCGCGACGGTATCCGCCGTGTTCGACCCGAGTGGGCCGGACGCCTCGAGATCCAGCAGAAGGCCCGAGACGGCTACGAGCACGCCGCCGACGATGCAGGCCGAGCCGAGCAGACGGCTGCGGGCCGCCACCGGGTTGGGGGGCCGGGTGGTGCCGGCGGTCTGCGTCATCTCTGCTCCTCGTGTCGGGTCGCGGGACCGGTCTCGAACCGGTAGGCAAACCCTCCCGGCCGGGGCATCCCGAGCGCTACGTGGCCGAGTCCCGACCCTGCCGGGAAATAGGCGGATGATCTCAGCTTGACCCGGAACTGAGGTCGTGTCAGGGCTTCGATGGAGTCGATCTCGCCGGGCAGCCCTTCGGCGAGCTCAGCCCTCGCTCGACAACTCCTGTCCGACCGCCCGTTCCGCCGCGTCAAAGCCCGTCCTCGAGTGCGTGCCGTCGCAGAACGGCTTGGTGGTCGAGCCGCCGCAGCGACACAGGGCGATGACCTCGCCGCGCTCGCCCAGGTCGTACTCGTTGCCGTCGGCGTCGATCAGCCGGATCGGTCCCTCGACCCGGTAGGGACCGTTCTCCCGCGCCTTGATCTCGACGCGCGGGCCAGCGGAGGACGCGTCGGGAGCCTCGGCAGGTGAGCGCGGGTCGGTCACGAGCGTGTGCTCGTTGACGACCCGCTCAGGCTCACGCCGGCTGGTCCTCGCCCGAGTCCTCGGGCGGGTTCGTGCGCAGCGAGTCGACGTCGATGTCCTCGTCGATCGCGTCTCCCTCGGGCAGGCCCCCGCCGGGCGCGCCGTCTGACCCGTCGGA
>JACCTJ010000290.1 GCA_013812485.1 Thermoleophilaceae bacterium | reverse complement strand
GCGGCAACTGGCGCGCCACCGAGCTCGACTTCTCGGTCGACCGCGACCACTGGCACGAGCGCTTCTCCGACCTCGAGCGCCGCGCCGCGCTCTGGAACTATGCGCTCTTCTTCTGGGGAGAAGACTCCGTCGCGGAGAATCTCTCCCCCTACATCGACGCCGCTCCGCGCCAGGAGCAGAAGTACTTCCTGGCTACCCAGCAGGTCGACGAGGCCCGCCACGCCGTCTTCTTCGGGCGCTTCCTGCGCGAGGTCGTCGGCGTGGACGGCAGCGACACAGCCTCGACGCTCGAGGCCATCGAGCCGCAGCTCACGTGGGGCTTCAAGAAGCTCTTCGGCCGCCTCGACGAGATGGCCGACGAGCTGCGCAAGGACCGCTCGAAGCCAAAGCTCGCCGCCGCGATCGCGCTCTACCACCTGCTGATCGAGGCCGCGGTAGCCCAGTCCGGGCAGCACTTCATCGCGAGCTACCTAGAGCAGCGCCAGGTCATGCCGGGTTTTCGCGAGGGCATCGACAAGGTCGCCGCCGACGAGCAGCGCCACATCGGCTTCGGGGTCAAGCTGCTCGCCGACCTCCAGGCCCAGGACTCCGACTGCGCCGTCGCCGTCGCCGACGAGCTGCGCTCGACCGCGCGCTTCTCGGTGGCGCTGTTCGTCCCCCCGGGTTGGGATCGCCGCTACACGGAGTCCTTCGGCTACACGCTCGAGGAGATCTACGCCGACGGGGACCGCTCGATCGAGTCGAAGCTGCGCGCGGCGGGGATGCCGCTGGAGGAGCTGCCGGGACCTCCTGTCATGCCGCTCGGCCTCGACGCGGACGCGCGGGCACGCACCATGATAGCCCTGCTCCAGGCCGGTTACCTGGGCGAGAAGACCGGCCCGCCGGCCTCCGACGCCGATTCGCAGCGGCTCCTATTCGACACCATGGCCCGGACCGCATCCCCCGATCACGGTCTCGAGCGGCCCACCACCTTTCAGTGGGAGTTCCGCGACGCCTCACCGTGGCACCTGCGGGTGGCCAACGGTTCGACGACCGCAGTCGCGGGCCGGGTCGAGAGCCCGGACGTCGCCCTGCGCTGTCGCTACGAGGACTGGGTCGACGTGTTCGCGGGCCGACTCGATCCGAAGCGCGCCATGGCCACCGGACGGCTGCGTCCGCGCGGCAACATCAGGACGCTGCTGAAGCTGTCGCGGCTGTTCGGCTGAGCCCGCGCTCGCCTGAGCGCTCTACGCGCGCGCCCCGGCCGCCCTCGGCGCGGCGGGGCTGCAGGCGCGGAGCTCACTCCGGAGGGACCGGCGCTCCCGGGGCGTACGGGTACCACCAGGGCTTGGGCGCGAGGCTCGACTCGATGTGCACGTGCTTGGTCTCCTGGAAGGCCTCGAGTCCCTCCTGGCCGAGCTCACGCCCGAGCCCCGACTGCTGTAGCCGCCGAAGGGCCGACGTCGTTGTCGGTCAGCGGATCGTTGAACAAAGGGTCCCGGCCTTGATCTCGTGCAGGCACCGGACCACCGTCCGCAGGTCGCGCGTGTAGACGGTCGCGCCGAGCCCGTACGCGCCACGCGCTCGGCGCACGTGGCAGCGATCCGCTTGCCGGTGTCGACCGAGCCCGTGAAGGCCACGCAGTCGATCCGCCCGTCGCCCGCGCCGGCGAGCAGGTTAGGGACCCCGGGCGGCAGGTGGTGAAGCATCCCGCCGGCGCGAGCGTCGAGAGCGGCGTCAGCTCCGACGGCTTGGCCACTAGCGTTGCTGGCGGCGAGCGCCGGCGCGAGCTTCCACGACAGCAGCAACAGCGGGTAGTTCCACGGGACGATCGCGCCGACCACGCCCATCGGCTGCTTGAGCACGAGCGAGAGCTGGGTCGACTCGATCGACGGGATCACGCGGCCCGCGAAGTTGCGCCCGATCTCCGCGTAGTAGTCGAAGGCCGCCGCCGTCCACCCGACCTCGTCGGCGTTCTCGATCCGCGGCTTGCCGCCCTACAGGGTCATGATCTCGGCCAGCTCGTCGGTGCGCGCGCGCAGGCGGACCGCGACCTTCCGCAACATCTCGCCGCGCTCGACCGCGGGCGTCGAGGCCCATCCTCTGGCCGCCTCTCAGGCGGCGGCGATGGCCGAGTCGACCTGCTCGGCCGAGGGCAGCGCCACCGAGGCGAGCGCCGCCTCGGTGTAGGGGTTCTCGACCTCGAGGCCCGCGCCGGCGCCGGCGACGTGCTCGCCGCCGATGAGCAGACGGGCCTCCACTTGCGGGCTAGGCCTGCGTGGCGTCGGCCAGCTTGCCGCCGGAGGCCGCGAGCTCGGGCGGCACGGTCTCCGCGTGGCGGCGGAAGAATTCGGGATGCCCCCCGATACGCCAGGCCAGCATCAGCAGCACGCCGAGCAGCATGAAGCCCAGGCCTATGACCAGCGGAGGCGCGACCCCGAGCCAGGTCGCCCCCGTCTCCGAGTTGTCCTCCGCGTTGACGACGAACTCGCGGATCGCCACGACGAAGAGCCCTCCGAGCACGAGCGCGCCGATCAGCGGGGCGACCCCGATGAGCACGAAGTTCTTGGCCGACCTGAAGATCTCTCGGCGGTAGTAGATGACGCACGCGAAGCCGCTGAGCGAGTAGTAGAAGGCGATCAGGAGCGACAGCGCCAACAGGGTCTGGGCCAGGAAGTCCTCGAGCGCGCTGTTGAGGGCGACGTACCAGATGGTCGCGACGACTCCGACCGTGATCGTCGCGACGTGCGGGGTGTGCCGCCGCGGGTGGACCCGCCCGAGCGCTGCGGGCAGCGCATGCTGGCGCGCCATCGACAGCAGGGTGCGCGAGGCGGGAAGGATCGTCGTCTGGGTCGAGGCGACCGCCGAGAAGACGACGCCGAGCACTACGAGCTTGTCGAGCGGCGAGCCGAGCACCGCGGTCGCCGTGGTCGAGAGAATCGCCTCGTCCTCGAAGCTGGCCGTCGCGTCCGGCCCCAGAAAGCCGACCACGGCGATCGTCACGCTCAGGTAGGTCACGAGCAGGATCACCGTCGAGAAGATCGCCGCCAGCCCCGCGGACCGGGTCGAGTCCTCCGTCTCCTCGGTCAGGTTGACGCAGCTCTCCCAGCCCCAGTAGACGAACACGCTCACGAGCAGGCCGGCGACGAGGAACTCGTTGAACGAGGGCGCGGCGAAGGGGTTGAACCAGGAGAGCGAGGGTGTCGCCGACCCTTCCGGAGCGCCGCCCCCGAAGACCGCGACGATCGCCACGACCGAGAAGATCAGCAGCGCGAGGACCTGAACCACGATCATCACGTTCTGCACGCGCGCCGAGAGCTGCGTGCCGCCGACGGTGAGCGCGGTGAGGACGATGATGAGGGCCACCGCGAGGCCCATGACCGCGAACTTGGAGTCGGCCGCCGCGCTCCAGCCGACGAGCTCGAAGAAGTAGCGCGCGCCGACGTCGGCGAGCGAGCCGATCACGAGCAGCCCGGTCAGCGCGACCGCCCAGCCGCCGATCCAGCCGAGGTACGGGCCCATGGCGCGCGTCACCCACGAGAAGGGCGTCCCGCAGTCGGGATCGACGCGGTTCATCCAGTAGAAGGCCGCCGCGATGAAGAACATCGGGACGAAGGCCACGAGCAGCGCCGCGGGGGCCACGAGCCCGAGCGCGGCCACGATCGAGCCGAGCACCGCGGCCAGCGAGTAGGCCGGCGCCGTCGAGGCGAGCCCGATGACCAGGCCCTCGCCGAAGCCGATCGCGTTCTGCGCCAGTCCCTTCTTGCCAGGCAGGCCCGACTCGTCGAGAGCGGCGGTCGGTTCGGGAGAGGCAGCGGCGCTGGTCATGGTCGCGTTGGCGGCGCAAAATACTCGGGCCGTTGGCAGCGCGCAAGGAAGGTCGTCACGGGGGCGATGCAGTACTGTGATCGCCGGTCCCGGC
>JACCTJ010000284.1 GCA_013812485.1 Thermoleophilaceae bacterium | reverse complement strand
TCCTCGCCGGGCACCCAGGGATCGCGCACGCGATCGACCTTCACCACGGTGCCGTCGGCCGGCGCGTAGGCGACACCCTCGTCGGGCTCGAGATCACGCTCCGGGTCGCGGAAGAAGAGCAGGAGCGCAGCGGCGGACCCGACCAGGAGCCGCCCGCGCGAGCGCACACCGGCCGCAGCCAGCGCGAGCTCGAGGCACGCCACACCGGCCAGGTAGCGCGGCGCCTGCCGCAGAGCCCGCCAGGTCATCGCGCCCCGGCCGCGCCATTGGAATCGATCCGGCACGCGTAGAGGAAGGCCGGCGGGACGTTGAGCGGTGAGATCCGCCGCTGCACCGAGCCGAAGGTGCGCTTCAGCTGAATCTCGACGAACGGCGAGTACTGAAGCACGAGCATCGCGCCGCCGGGAGCGAGCACAGCGCGCGAGGCCTCGAGGATCTTGCGGCCGAGGCCGGGCGGAAGCGAGGTGAAGGGAACGGCTGAGACGATGACGTCCGCCGTCGCCCCGTTCAGGTGCTTCGCGACCTCCGCGGCGGAGTCGTTGATAACCGACAGGCGCGGATCGGCGATCTCGGCGTCGAGCGCCCGCGCCAGCGCCGGATCGATCTCGAAGGCGAGCACGCGGGCCTCCGGGCCGATCCGCGCCAGGATCTCGCGCGTGTAGACGCCGGTCCCGGCGCCGATCTCGACCACCCGGCGCGCGCTCTCGACCGGGGCCATAGCCAGGGTGTCCCGCACCGTCCGGCGCGAGGTCGGCAGCACCGCACCGACCTGGCGTGGACTGGTCAGGAAGGAACGGAGAAAGCGCGAGCGCGAGCCCCCTCGGCTCATTCGGGCCCCATCAGACCTCTGTTCCCAGGCTCGGCCGATCTACTCGCCCGGCGGCTGCGGCGGCTGCGAAACGGACGACGCCGTCCGGCTCCTCCTCGCGCACCCGGCCGGCGTTCATGAGCAGATCGGTGTGGCCGAGCACCTCGGAGAGCGTGAGGTAGGCCTGGGTGAGCGCGACGTCGCCCCAGAGGCAGTGGGCGAGCTCGTGGGCGGTACGTGGTCGCTCCCGGATCAAGCGCTCGAGCTTAGCCGCACGGCGCTCGTGCAGCGCCAGGCGAGCGTCGATCAGCCCGCGATGGTCGCTGACGGGGTCGCCGTGACCGGGCAGCACGAGGGCGAGGTCCATCGCCCGAGTCCGGCGCAGGGACTCGAGGTAGAGGACGAGCGTCTGCGTGCGTTGCCCGCCGCCACGGGGGCGGGTGATCAGCGGGTTCGAGGAGATGTCCTTGAGCAGATGGTCGCCCCCGATCAGGAGGCGCCGCGCGGCGTCGTGGAAGACCGTGTCGGAAGGGGAGTGACCGGGGCGGTAGGCCACCTCGAGCGTCCGGTCGCGCATCTCGATCCGCTCGCCGTCGCGCAGCACTCGGTCCACCGTCGTCTGCGCGCCCCATGCCCGGAAGGCCTGCGACACCGACTGGAGAGCGCGCGCGGTCTCGGCGGGGATCCCGTGGCGGCGCATCAGCTCGACGGCGAAGGCGTCGTCGGCGGCCGCCTCCTCGCTGTAACGCTCGACGTACGGCCTCGCCACCTCGCTCGTCGCGACCTCGGCCCCCGACCGGCGACGAATGACGTCGACGAGACCGAGGTGGTCGATGTGCTGGTGGGTCAGGATCACGAGCTCGAGGTCGGCGATCGAGTGGCCGAGAGCGCCCAGCCCGCGCTCGAGCTCGTCGAGCGAGCTGCCGGAGTTGGGGCCGGTGTCGACGAGGGTGAGCGGCTCGTCCTCGATCACGTAGACGTTCACGCGCCCTACCGCGAAGGGCGTCGGGATGCTGAGGCGGTGAATGCCCGCGGCGGCAGCCGGCGCGAAGGCGTCCTCGTCGGGCGGCGTGGAGCGGGCGGCTTCCACGTCGCTCAAGCTCGGATCAGGCCCAGCACCTCGTCGCGGCGCTGCTCCATGTCCTCGGCGGAGACGAGCGACTCGAGGTTCAGGCGCAGGAGCGGCTCGGTGTTCGAGGGACGGACGTTGAAGTGCCAGTCCTCGAAGTCGACCGACACGCCGTCGAGCCATCCGATCTCGGCGCCGGCCCGCTCGTAGCGCTCGCCCAGCTCCGCCATCTTCTCCTCGCCCTCCTCGACCGTCGAGTTGATCTCGCCCGACACGAAGTAGCGCTCGAGCAGGGGCGCGAGCAGGTCGCTCAGCCTCTTCTCCTCGCGCGAGAGCAGCTCGAGGACGAGCAGCGCGGGGATCGCCCCGGAGTCGGCGCAGTAGAAGTCGCGGAAGTAGTAGTGGCCCGAGACCTCGCCGCCGAACGCCGCGCCGGTCTCGCGCATGCGTCCCTTGAAGAAGGCGTGGCCGACGCGGTTGACGAGCGCCGTGCCTCCGGCGCGCTCGACGATGTCGCGCACGGCGCGGCTCGCGCGCACGTCGTAGAGCACGGTCGCGCCCGCCTCCTTGGCGAGGATCGACTCGGCGAGCAGGGCGGTGAGGAAGTCGCCCTCGACGAAGCGGCCGGTGTCGTCGATGAAGAAGCAGCGGTCCGCGTCGCCGTCCCACGCGATCCCGAGCTCCGCCCCTTCGGAGAGCACGCGATCGATGACGAAGCGGCGGTTCTCCTCGAGCAGCGGATTGGGCTCGTGGTCGGGGAAGCGCCCGTCCGGGGTCCAGTAGGTCTCGACGCGCTCGAGTGGCAGGCCGTCGAGTAGCGGGCCGACCATGGGGCCGGCCATGCCGTTGCCCCCGTCGAGGACGACCTTCATGGGCCGGACCGCGCCGGACTCGATGAAGCCCAGAGCGTGCCGTCCGAACTCCTCGGTCACGTCCCCGGTCTCGTAGCCGCCCCGCTCCGAGCCCGGCGCCGGCTCGTCGGCGAGCACGAGCTCGCGCAGCTCGCCGATCCCGGAGTCGCCGGAGAGCGGAAGCGCCCCGCGGCGCACGAGCTTCGCGCCGGTGTACTTCGCGGGGTTGTGCGACGCCGTGCAGGCCAGGCCGCCGTCGAGGTCGCGCGAGCCGACCGCGAAGTAGAGCTGCTCGGTTCCGACCTGGCCGACGTCGAGCACGCTCGCGCCGGCCTCGCGCAGCCCGTCGGCGTAGGCCGCCGCCATTTCCTCGGCCTGGAGGCGCATGTCGCGCCCGAGGCCGACGCGCAGCTCCCCCGCCGGCTTCCCTTCGCTTTCGGCCAGCAGTCGCGCGAACGCGCGGCCGATGCGCCGGGCGACGTCCTCGTCGAGCTCGTCGGGATAGACGCCCCGAACGTCGTAGGCCTTGAAGATGGCGGGGTCGACGTCGCTCATCCTTGCGTCTGTGCGAAGCGCTCGCGCAGCTCGGCCCACGAGTCCTCGAGCGTCTGGGGCAGCACCCGGGCGTCGCCGACCGCGGTCATGAAGTTGGTGTCGCCGCCCCAGCGCGGAACGACGTGCAGGTGAACGTGGTCCTCGATACCCGCACCCGCGACCTTGCCCTGGTTGATGCCGAGGTTGAAGCCCTGGGGGCGGTAGGACTCCCGCAGGGCGGCGAGCGCGCGCTGACTGAGGGTCATGAGCTCGGTGAGCGCCGGCGGGTCGAGCGCCTCGATCGACGGCACATGCTCGAAGGGGGCGATCATCACGTGTCCGCTCGTGTAGGGAAAGGCGTTCAGGAGCAGGAAGCAGCGCCGCCCGCGGTGGACGACGAGGTTCGCCTCGTCATCGCCGCCGGAGCCTGACATCGCCCGGCAGAAGATGCATTCCTCAGGCCCCGGGCCGCGGATGTAGTCGAGGCGCCAGGGGGCCCACAGTCGCTCTTCGGCCACGCGACGGCACTCTAGTGTGCGGGCGCCTACCCTCGCGGGGAACCGCCCTCCTCGTGACGACCTCGACCTCTCAAGACGCTCCGCCCGGAGCGGCCTCGCCGGATCCCCGCCGGTACGCCCCGCTTCCCGGACCGCTCGCCGGGGCGCTCGTGTTCTTCGCCTCGGGCTCTGTGCTCGTGCTCGAGATCCTGGCCGTGCGCCTGCTCGCACCCTTCGTCGGCGTCACCCTCGAGACGTACACGGCGATCATCGGGGTCGTCCTCGCCGGCATCGCCTTCGGTACCTGGGCCGGCGGCCGGGTCGCCGACCTGATCGAGCCGCGCAGAATGCTCGGCCCGGTGCTCGTGGCCGGCGGGCTGCTCGCCCTGGCCACGCTGCCGCTCGTGCGCGGGCTCGGGGAGCTCGCGCTCGCGCGCGCCGACGCGAGCGCGATCCTCCTGCTCGCCCTGTTCGGCTTCTTCCCGCCCGCGGCGGTGCTGAGCGCGATCAGCCCCACGGTGGTCAAGCTCCAGCTCGCCAGCCTGCGCGAGACCGGCTCGGTCGTTGGGCGGCTGTCGGCGCTCGGGACCGCGGGGGCGCTCGTCGGAACCTTCGTCACCGGCTTCGCGCTGGTCGCCGAGCTCGGCGCCACGCCGATCGTGCTCGCGCTCGGCGGGACTCTGATCGCGGCCGGGATCGCCCTCGGCGTGCTCCTCGCCGCGAGCGGCCGCAGACGGGTCGGCGCCGGGACGCTCGGCGCAGTGGCCGTAGCGCTGGCCCTCGCCGGCATCGGCGTCGCCGTGGGCGACCGCTGCCAGGTCGAGAGTGCCTACTATTGCGCCCGCGTCGAGGCCGACCCGGGCCGCCCGAGCGGCCGCCTGCTGCGCCTCGACACCCTGCGCCACTCCTACGTCGACCTCGCCGACCCGAGACACCTCGAGTTCGACTACGCCCGGCTGATCGGCGACACGATCGACGTCATGCGCCCGGCGCGCGAGCCCCTCGACGCCCTCCACGTCGGCGGCGGGGGCTTCACCCTGCCGCGTTACCTGGCCGCTACGCGGCCCGGATCGCGCTCGCTCGTGCTCGAGCTCGACCCGGCGCTCCCGGCGCTCGCGCGCGAGCGCCTCGGGCTGCGAACCGGTCCCGCCCTGCGCGTGCGCACGGGCGACGCGCGCGTGGCCCTGGGCGAGGCGCGCCGGGGCGCCTTCGACCTCGTCGTCGGCGACGCCTTCGGAGGAGTGGCCGTGCCCTGGCACCTGACCACACTCGAGGTCGTCCGCGAGATTCGGAGCGCGCTTCGCCCCCGCGGGGTCTACGCGCTCAACGTCATCGACTTCCCGCCGGCCGACTTCGCGCGCGCCGAGGCGCGGACGCTGGCCCGCGGCTTCCGCCACGTCGCGCTGGTGGCGCCGCCCGAGCTGTTGGATGGAAGCTCCGGAGGCAACTTCGTGCTGCTCGCCTCGCAGGCGCCGCTGCCGCTCGAGCGGATTCGCGGCCGGATCTCCGGGCGCGGGACGAGGGAGGTCGTCGCGGCAGGTCGGCGGCTCGAGCGCTTCGCGGGCGGCGCGGCGGTCCTCACCGACGAGTACGCGCCGGTCGACCAGCTCCTCACCCCCGGCTCCCGCGGCGGCTGAACCCGGCGCGCGGAGCGCGCGCTACAGCCAGCCGCGCCGGCGGAAGTACGTGAGCATGGCCACGAACAGCACGAGCATGCCGGCGAGGACGACAAAGAACCCGCTCAGATCGCCCTCACCCGGCACGCGGACGTTCATCCCCCAGATGCTCGCCACCAGCGTCAGCGGCAGGAGGATCGCGCTCACGCCGGTCAGCACCCGCAGGATGTCGTTCACCCGGTGCGAGAGCACCGACTCGTTCGTGTCCTCGAGGGCTTCGACGACCTCCTTGTAGTTCTCGAGCATGTCCCAGATCCGCTCGGAGGCGTCGCGGATGTCGTCGAAGTAGATGTCGAGGTCTCCGGACAGGTAGCGGGCCTTGGTGCGCTCGAGGTCGGGCAGGACCGAGCGCTGAGGACGGATGATCTTGCGGAAGTTGATGATCTCCTGCTTGACGTTCGAGATGTCGCGCACGACCTCCTCGGAGCGGCCCTCGAAGACGTCGCCCTCGATGTCGTCGAGCTTGTGGCCCATCTTGCGCAGCATCGGGAAGCAGTAGTCGAAGGAGTCGTCGACGATCCGGTAGAGCAGGTAACCGGCGCCACGCGAGAGGAGCTGCTCGCGGACCTCCTCGGAGGCCCGGCAGCGCTCGAACAGGTACTCGACGGGCTGAAGAGCCACGTTGGGGATGGTGATAAGGAAGTCCGGACCGACGAAGACGTCGAGCTCGGCGGCGTTCAACCGCCCGACCTGCTTGTCGAAGACCGGGAAGTTGAGGACAATCAACAGGTAGTCGTCGTACTCGTCGATCTTGGGGCGCTGGTTGCGCGAACGGATGTCCTCGTGCGCGAGCGGGTGGAAGTCGAAGTGCTCCTCGAGCCAGGCGAGATCGGCCGCACCGGGCTGCTCGATGTTGATCCAGCGCAGGCCGCCGAGCTCGACCTGCTCGACCCGAGGCTCAGTCGGGGCGGACGAGCGACCGTCGACCAGGGCGGGCGCTGATCGCCTGAGGCGAGGCTTCGGAAGGTTCGGCATCGCGTCTCGACGGTTCCTCGGTCATGGCTCTCACGAGTCTATCCGCGGCAGCGGTCGCTTCGAGGGTCTGCGCCGGCGTCAGGCTCTCCGGCGCCTCCGGGAGGCGTACGCGTCGCGCGCCTCGGCCAGGACGCGCGCGACCCTGGCGGCCTGGAGGCGCACGTCGTGCTCCGCGGCGGCCTCGCGCGCCGCCGGGTTGGGAGACGGCAGCGCCGCCGCCCGTTCGAGCCCCGCGCGGATCGACTCGACGCTGTCGGGATCGACGAGTACGCCCGACTCGGGGGTGACGAACTCCGGCGGCCCACCGACCGAGGTGGCGAGCACCGGGCGCTCGCAGGCCATGGCCTCGAGGAGAGCCTGCCCGAAGGGCTCCTCGAGCGAGGGCTGGCAGAGCACGTTGCAGGCGGCGATCCAATCCGGGATCTCGGCGTGCGGGACCCGGCCGACCAGCCGGACGCCTGGCCGGCCCTCGACGCGCGCGCGCAGCGGCCCGTCCCCGACGAGGATCAGCTGACCGGTGCCGAGCCGCTCGAAGGCCTCGGTCAGCGCCACGACGTTCTTGCGCGCGTCGAGCGTTCCGACACACAGGTAGAACGGGCCCGCCCCCGCCAGGCCGAGCCGGCGGCGCGCCGGTACGGGGTCGGCGCCCCGGAAGTGCTCGAGATCGACCCCCGAGTCGACGACCTCGACCTTGTCGGCGGGGAGCGCAAGGCGCTCGATCAGGCCGCGCCGGAGGAAATTCGAGACGGCGACGACCTTTTCGGCCCGCCCGACCGTGACCCGGGAGAGCGTCGCGATCCCGCGGACGCGGCCGATGTTGCGGACGTCGGTCCCGTGCGCGGTGACCACGAGCGGGACGCGGGCGAGCAGGGA
>JACCTJ010000272.1 GCA_013812485.1 Thermoleophilaceae bacterium | reverse complement strand
CGGGAGATCATCTACGACCTGGCCGGCGGCCCGCCCGAGGGCCGGACGGTGAAGCTGTGGTTCCCCGGCGGCTCGAGCGCGCCCGTGCTCACCGGCGACGACCTCGACGTCCCCTACGACTTCGACGCCCTGGCCAAGGCCGGCTCGATGCTGGGCTCGGGCGCGATCATCGTGGTCGACGACAGCGTGGCGGTGGTCGACGTCGCGCTGAAGCTGGCCAAGTTCTACAAGCACGAGTCGTGCGGGAAGTGCACGCCGTGCCGCGAGGGCTGCCGCTGGACGGTGTCGATGCTCGAGCGCGTCGACAGCGGAGTGGCCACCCCGATGGACCTGGACATCATGGCCTCCGTCCAGGAGCAGATCATCGGCAACTGCCTGTGCGTGCTGGGCGACGCGATGGCCATGCCCATCGGCTCGATGGTGGCCAAGTTCCGCGACGAGTTCGAGGCCCACATCGAGGCGGCGCGCACGCGCAACCCCTTCGGCGACGAGCAGCCCTCGCCCGACCCGGTGCTGGTGCAGGGAGCCGCCGCGTGAGCAGCCTGCTCTCGTGGAGGGCGGGCTGATGCCCCGCCCCGAGATCCGCATGATCACCTTCACGGTCGACGGCCGGGAGGTGCGGGCGCCCGAGAACGCGATGCTCGTCGACGCCGCGAAGCTGGGCGACGTCGAGATCCCGGTGTTCTGCTACGAGCCCAAGCTCGGCCAGCCCGTGGGCGCGTGTCGGATGTGCCTGGTCGAGGTGGAGGGCATCCCCAAGCTGCAGACCGGGTGCTCCACCCCGGTCAAGGACGGCATGGTCGTCACCACGCGGTCCGAGCGCGTGAAGGAGGCCCAGGAGGCGATCGTCGAGTTCCTGCTGGTCAACCACCCGCTGGACTGCCCGGTGAGCGACAAGGGCGGCGAGTGCCCGCTGCAGGACATCTCCTTCGGCTGGGGCGGCGGGCGCTCGCGCTTCATCGAGCCCAAGCGCCACTTCGAGAAGCCGCTCTCGCTGAGCCCGCTGATCGCCATCGACCGCGAGCGCTGCATCCTCTGCTTCCGCTGTGTGCGCTTCTCGCAGGAGATCGCCGAGGACTACCAGCTCGTCTTCCTCGAGCGCGCCGACTCGACCTTCGTGGGTACGCACCACGGCCACCCCTACGTGGCTCCGTTCTCGGGCAACATCGTCGACCTCTGCCCGGTCGGCGCGCTGACCTCGAACGCCTACCGCTTCCGTGCTCGCCCCTGGGACGTCGAGAACGGCGGCTCGGTCTGCACGCTGTGCCCGAGCCAGTGCAACGTGACCTTCACGGTTCGCGACGACGCCAAGGTCCTGCGCGTCTTCCCGCGCGACAACGCCGAGGTCGACGACGGCTGGCTGTGCGACCGCGGGCGCTTCGGCTTCCAGGCCATCCACTCCCCCGAGCGGATCACTGCTCCGATGGTCAACGAGGCCGGGTCGCTGCGCGAGGTCTCCTGGGACCGAGCGCTCGCCGCCGCTGCCGACGGTCTCCGCAAGGCCGGCGCGAAGACCGCGGCGCTGGCGGGGGGCGAGACCTCCAACGAGGAGGGCTTCCTCCTCCAGAGGCTGATGCGCGAGGGCCTCGGCTCGCCGCACGTCGACTCCCGGGCGGGTGGGCCGATCGACGCCGACCACGCGCGCGCGCTGGCGCAGCCCGAGCTCGCGGCCATGGTCTCCGACATCGACCACGCCGGCGCGGTCGTCGTGGTCGACACCGAGCTCCAGGACGAGTCGCCGATCCTCGACCTGCGCGTGCGCAAGGCCATCCGTCGCTTCGGGATCAAGGTCATCCTGGTCGGCGGGCGACCGGGCGCGCTGGACCCGCCCGCCAACGCGATCGTGCGCACGACTCCGGGCGGCGCCGAGGCCGCGCTCGGCGCGCTCACCGCGGCGCTCGGTGTGGTCGAGCCGAGCGACGCCGCCCCGGCGGACCGGCGCATGCCGCGCGACCCCGCGCAGACGCCGGTCGGAGGCCTCGACGAGCGCCAGCACGGCGAGCCGGAGCGCCAGGGCGAGTGGTTCGAGAGCCACGGAGACGAAGGCGACGGCCGCACCGGCGGCATCGACGATCTCTCCCGCCGCGCCGGCACCAGCTCCGAGGCGATCCGCAACGCCGCCGCCATCCTGCGCGCCGCCGGGCCGACCGTGGTCCTCTGGGGCGAGCGGCTCTCGCACAGCGGGCGCGGAGGCGCCGGCGTGCGCGCGCTGCTCGCGCTCGCGCGCGGTCTCGGCATTCCCGAGACCGAGGGCGCCGGCCTGATCGAGGTGCCGGCGGGCACCAACGGGCGCGGCCTGCGCGAGGTGGGCTGCCTGCCCGGACTCGGCCCCGGCCTCGCGGATGCACCGAGTGCCGGCAAGGCCGCCGCCGAGATCGCGCCCTTGCTCGGCAACGAGCTCTCCGCCCTGATCCTGCTCGGGGGCGACCCGCTGCGCACCCACCCCGACCGCGCCGCCTGGGCGCGCGCGCTCGACGCCGCCGGCTTCGTCGTGGCCTTCGCCGACTTCCCGTCGGAGACCCTGACCGAGCACGCGAGCGTGATCTTCCCGCTCGAGAGCTACGCCGAGCGCGAGGGCACGGTCACCCACCCCGACGGGCGCCTTCAGCGGCTGCGCCAGTCGATCGGCCACCCCGGCGACGTGCGGCCGGTGTGGAGCGTCCTGGCCGAGCTCTCGGCGCGGCTGGGGGTTCCGGGGGAGCCCGAGTTCCTCACGAGTCCCATGGTCAGTCGCGCCCTGTTCGACGCCGTCCCCTTCTACGCCGGCCTCACGCTCGAGGAGATCGGCGGCAAGGGCGGGCGCTGGCAGGAGCGCAGCGCCGCGAGCGCCACCCCGGCGGCGCCCGAGCTCCCCGCCCCCGGGGACCTCGAGGCCCCGCCCGAGCCGCTCGAGACCGAGAATGGCGACCTGCGCCTCGGGACGGCGCGCTCGCTGTGGTCGGGGCGCGAGACCGAGCACGCCCCGATCCTGCGCTTCCTCGTCTCGGGCCAGCGCGTCGAGCTCTCGGCCGAGGACGGACGGCGCCTCGGCGTGGTGAGCGGGGACGAGGTCACCGTGGCGCGCAACGGGTCGAGCGTGCGCGGGGTCGCGGCCCTGCGCGACGGCCTTCCGCCGGCCAGCGTCTACCTCTACGAAGGCACGGCCGAGGACAACGCGACCGAGCTCACGGGCGGCGAGTCCACCACGGTCACCGTGCGCAAGGCGGCCGCGGAGTGACCACCGCAGCGCTCGCCTCGGCCACCGGCGCCGCGCCGCTCTCGCTCGCCCCTCTCGCCGCCCTCAGCGAGACCGGGCCCGTCTGGGTCCAGCTCGTCAAGGCAGTGGTGATCTTCGTGGCCGTCCTCCAGCTCGTGCCGGTGATCCTGTGGGTCGAGCGTCGCCTGCTCGGTCGCTTCCAGGGGCGCCTGGGCCCCAACCGCGTGGGACCCGCCGGCCTCCTCCAGCCCATAGCCGACGTGCTCAAGCTCGTCTCGAAGGAGGCTTCGACCCCGGTCACCGCGGTGCCGTGGATCATGGCCATCGCCCCGGTGATCTCGATCGCCACGGCGGTGCTGACGCTCGCAGTCATCCCCTTCGGCGCACCGGGCGCCTACGGGGGCGAGTTCGCGCTCGCCGGCATCGACGTCTCGATCGGCCTGCTCTACTTCTTCGCCTTCGGGTCGATCTCGTTCTACGGCCTGATGCTCGGCGGCTGGGCCTCGGGCTCCAAGTACTCGTTCCTCGGCTCGATGCGGGCGGCGGCGCAGCTCGTCTCCTACGAGGTGGCGATCGGCCTGTCGCTGCTCGGCGTGGCCATGACCGCGGGGTCGCTGTCGCTCGTCGAGATCGTCGAGGCCCAGGACGGGATCTGGTTCGTGGTCCCGCAGATCGTCGGCTTCCTGATCTTCATGGTGGCTGGGTTCGCCGAGTCCTCGCGACCTCCGTTCGACCTTCCCGAAGCCGACGCCGAGCTGGTCGCCGGCTACAGCACCGAGTTCGGCGGGATGCGCTTCGGCTCGTTCTTCCTGGCCGAGTACATCGAGGTGCTCGTGATCTCGGGCGTCGCCACGGCGATCTTCCTCGGCGGCTGGCACGGCCCGGGACCGGAATGGCTCGGACCGTTGTGGGTCCTGCTCAAGATGCTCGCCCTCGTATTCCTCTTCATCTGGGTGCGCGCGACCCTGCCGCGGCTGCGCTACGACCAGCTCATGACCCTCGGGTGGAAGATCCTGCTGCCGCTCGCCACCCTCAACGTGCTCGTGACCGCGATCCTCGTGGTCCTTCTCTAACCCCCGGAGCCACTCGACACCATGTCAAACACCCTGTCCAACCCCGCGGAGCCCTCGGCCACCCGCCTCTCCGACGACGTCATCGCCGTGCAGCGCACACCCTCCCTGACCCGCTCCAAGGCCGTCTACCGCACCTTCGGGGCCACCCTGCGCGGCCTGCGCACCACGCTCGCCCGCACGCTGGAGAAGCCGACGACGATCCAGTACCCGGAGGAGAAGACTCCGGTCTACCCGCGCTTCCGCGGGCGGCACAAGCTCCAGCGCTTCGAGGACACTGGGCTCGAGAAGTGCGTGGGCTGCTCCCTGTGCGTCGCGGCCTGCCCGGCCGAGTGCATCCGCGTGGTCGCCGCCGAGAACACGCCCGAGCACCAGGTCTCGGCCGGCGAGCGCTACGCCGCGATCTACGAGATCAACCTCAGCCGCTGCATCTTCTGCGGCTACTGCGAGGTCGCCTGCCCGTTCGACGCCATCACCATGGGCAACGACTACGAGCTCTCCGACTACACGCGCTCGGACCTGATCTTCACGAAGGAGATGCTGCTCGCCGACCCGATCGAGCGCACCCCGCTGCGGCGCGAGG
>JACCTJ010000260.1 GCA_013812485.1 Thermoleophilaceae bacterium | reverse complement strand
CGCGCTCTTGCAGGAGTCAGGTGGACGCTCACCCGAGGATCTGGCCCGGGCCATCTGGGCGCTCGAGCCGGAGACCGGCGAGGGCTACGGCCACGGCCTCCTGGTCGTCGGGCGAGCGGGTTAGCGCGCTCTGCCGGTCCCGTCGCCCAATTGGGGTCGCTGATAGGCGAACGGACCTCCGGCAGCAGGACCGTAGCGCTCGGGGCTTCGGGGACCTCGACGAGCCATGAGTTCGCCCATAGCAGCCCCGTCCCGCGCGAGTCAGCAGGACCGACTCGTTGAAGGTCGGGGAGCCGAAGCCACTAGAGGCTCGAGCGATGGGCGTGACGTGGCCGTGCGAGCAGAGCTAACGATCAGGCCGCTCAGGAAAGACATCGTCGACCGTGGTCAGCGCGACGAAAGGCACATTGGCGGCCTTCTCGATCCTCGCCCTTCCGCCCGCGAGACGGTCGACGACGGTGACGACGGCAGCCACCTGCAGGTTCTCAGACCACATGCGGTTAATCGCGTCAACCACAGATCCGCCTCGTGTGACTACATCATCAACGACGAGACAGCGGTCCTCGGAACTGATGACTGGACCTTCGATCCAGCGCTGAAGTCCATGGTCCTTTCGTTCCTTCCGGACGGAGAACGCGGTCAGGTCTGAGCTCGCGGTCAGCGACGAATAAGCCACGGGATCCGCTCCCATCGTCAAGCCGCCTACCGCTCGCGCGTCGAAGTGGTGAGCCGCCGCTGCGATCAGGACACCGAGGGCGGCAAAGACGGTTGGGTTTCCCAGCGCGCGCTTCGCATCGATGTAGTACTCGGCTTCAGCGCCGCTCGACAAGGTCACGGGCTCGACGATTAGTGCGTCGGACTGGAGTCTCGCGAGCAGGTGTGCGTATGCCTCATCTTGAGCTGCAGTTGCACCCCACGGCAATCTGGACACACGCGCTGGAGGCTGTTCGGAAAGAACGAAGTCAGACATTGCTGAGAAAAGAAGCGAGGCGGACTATCGCCATTCGAACAGATCGCCCGGACGACTGGCTTTGAGCGTAGCTCAGCAAGCCCTAGGCCGGAGGCTACCCTCGGCGCTCACGCCGTTGCCGGGGCCTCGGCGCGCGGCGGCCCGCGCCCGATCAGCCGCGGGACCACGATGCAGGCGAGGATCATCGCGCCGCCAAACCCGAGGGCCACGGGGGCGCTGTTCTTGGCGGCGCCGAGGTAGCCGAGCGTGTTCACCGTCGCGTGCAGGGCGATCACCGCGAACAGCGACCCCGTTCGCTCGTAGACGAGGCAGAACGCGGCGCCGAGCACGGCGAGGACGGGCAGGATGGCGATCGGGGTGTTGGTGCCGTGGATGACGCCGAACAGGAGGCCGTCGAGCACGGCGGCCAGCGCGACGCCGGCCCCGAGGCCGAGTTTGCCGGCGAGTCCGTTGCGCAGCGTCCGGTAGATGAACCCGCGGAAGAAGAACTCCTCGAAGATCGGCGCCAGGACGATGACCACGAAGCCGCCGACGACGAGCAGGGTCGTGCTGCGGTTCACCCCGAGATCGTCGGCCGTCGACTGCTTGCCCGCTGGGTCGACCACGGCCTGGTAGATCGTGCTGAAGACGAACCAGCCGAAGAGCGCGAGTACGGCCCACCCGAGCGTCGGCCAGAAGCGCGTGCGCCGGAGGCCGAAGTGCCACAGCCGAGGCGGCGCGGTGATCGCGGCAAAGGCGAGCGGCACGGCCAGGAAGACGAGGTTGCCGGCGACCGTGGCGGCGATCAGGATCCCGGGCGGGACCTTGTCGGTTTCGAGGGTCGTGAGTCCGGCGGCGGCCGCCGCCGCCACGACGATGGTACCCGCTACGACCGTCAACAGGGCCCATGCGGCCAGACAGATAAGGACCCATGCGAGCGTTCCGAGAACTCCATCCCAGGGCGATCCGAGCTCCCGGACGACCGACGGAGGCGGCGGGGGACCTTCTGCAGCGGCGTCCGGCCCAGCTGCGCTGAGCAAGTCCCCGCCGGGGTGCTCACGGGCCTGCTGAGCGGGGGGCGGGGGCTCGAGGCCGGGGACCGGCTGCGCGGGCGCGGGCGCCGAGGGGAAGGGCCCGGGCGAGTGGGCCGGGATGGGCTCCGTGCGGGCCGCTGCCTCCCCGGGCGGGTCCGCGGGCTCTGAGGGGTGGGAGCTCATGGGTCTTCCAAGAGTAGGGACGGCAGCTCACTCAGTGAAACGATGGTTTCCGCGCCGCCACCCCCGGCCTCGCCGCCACGGTCGAGCAACACCCCGCGCACGCCCGCCGCGCGCGCGCCCTCGACATCGTGGAGGAGCGAGTCGCCGACGTGGACCGCCTCCTCCGCGCTCGCCCCCGCCGCGGCGAGCGCGGCCTCGAAGACGGCGGGGTCGGGCTTGGCCGCGCCGACGGTGGCGGAGGAGATCACGCCGTCGACGAGCTGGCCGAGCCGCGCGTCCTCGAGGACCTGGGGCAGGGAGCAGTCCCAGTTGCTGGCCACCACGAGCCGCAGGCCGCCCGCGCGCAGCGCTCCGAGCGCCGGCGCCGCGTCGGAGTGCGCGCTGAAGCGCAGGGACGCGAGCAACGCTACGCGCACGCCGGGTGCAGCGCGCGGTTCGAGCCCCAGGGCGTGGGCGATCACGTCCGCGCAGCGGTCGCGCAGCTCGTCGAGCGAGTGCTCGTCGGCTCCCTCGAGGTGGTGCTCGAGGTAGAAGGCGATCTCGGCCTGGAAGGCCGACTCCGCCGCCTCGGCGCTCACCTCCACGCCGAGCGTGCGCCGCATCTCCGCCCGCAGCCGCGGCGCCGGCGGCTCGAGGGCCACGAGCGTGCCGAAGGCGTCGAGCAGGACGGCGCGGAGTCTCACAGGGGTCGGTGAACTCGTGGGCCGGAGAGAGCTCGCGCCCCGAGCGGCGGGAAGGTCAGGCCCAGGAGGGACACGGCAGAGCTTCTCACCGGGGCGGCGGGACGGTGCGCTCGTGCGGCAGTAGCCTGCCCGCCCATGCCCGACGATCTTGGCGTCTCGGTCCCCATTCTCGACCCGTGGCGGCGCGAGATCGGGGCGCTGATCACGGTCGTCGTGGCCTTCGTGATCGCGCGGGTGGTCGACCGGGCGTTCGTCGCTCGCGCGAGGAAGGCCACCGGGGAGACCCCGAACGACGAGCGCTCGCAGGTCACCGTCACCCGCGTGCGGCTGGTTCGCCGGCTGGTCTTCGCGGTCATCCTCGTGATCGGCTTCGCGCTCGCGCTGAGCCAGTTCGAGGTCGCCCGGCGGCTCGCCACCGGGGTGCTCGCCTCCTCGGCCGCACTCGGCCTGATCGTGGGCTTCGCGGCACGGCAGACGATCGCCAACGCGGTGGCCGGGATCTCGCTCGCGGTCACGCAGCCGATCCGCATCGGCGATCTCGTGACGGTGGAGGAGGAGACCGGGGTGGTGGAGGACGTGCGGCTCACCTACACCTTCATCCGCGACGACGAGGGCCATCGCGTGATCGTGCCCAACGAGCGCCTGGCTCAGACCGTGATCGAGAACCACACGATCGTCGACCCTCGGGTGAACGTGAAGGTGTCGGTGTGGCTGCCTCCGGGCGGCGACACGAGACGCGCTCTCGAGCTGCTCGAGGGCCAGGAGAAGGTCGAGGTGACCGTCGCCGAGGTCGACAAGGAGGGGATCCGGATCGACCTGTCGACCTGGGTCGCCACCGCGGCCGAACGCGGCCCGACGGGCGCCCGCCTGCGCGCCGAGAGCCTCGAACGGCTGCACTCCGAGCAGCTATCCTCGCCCGTCAAGAGCGATTGATTCGACCCGCCGCGCCTCAGGCGGCCCGCTCGGCGCCCAGCACACTCCGATGACCCACCGCCAGCGACAGACGCGTCGCCACCACAAGCGGCGCCCGCCGATCGTCCGCCGGGCCGGCCTCGGCCTAGCCGTGGTCGGGGCGCTGGCCGCCGTCGGTCTGCTCAGCGTCGTCGGATACGTCGCCGCGGTGGCTGCGACCGGACCGAACCTGGACGAGCTCCGCGCCATCGACAAGGGCCAGAGCTCGGTGATCTTCGCCGCCGACGGCTCGCGGCTCGGCTACGTCCAGTCCGACGAGGTCCGCACACCGGTGAGGTGGAGTCAGATGCCCGAGGACATGCGCGACGCGCTCGTCGCCATCGAGGACGAGAACTTCTGGACCCACAAGGGCGTCGACTACGGGGCGATCGTGCGCGCCGGCGTCAAGAACATCCGCTCCGGGAAGACGGTGCAGGGCGGCTCGACGATCACCCAGCAGCTCGCTCGCGCGCTCTACATCAAGGATGCCGAACGCTCCTTCGAGCGCAAGATCCGCGAGGCCAAGCTGGCCTCGGAGCTCGAGAAGCGCCGCTCGAAGCGGTGGATCCTCCGCGAGTACCTCAACTCGGTTCCCTTCGGAACGATCAACGGGCGCACCGCGATCGGGATCGAGGCGGCGGCGCAGATGTACTTCTCCGAGCGTGCCGGCGACCTCAAGCTCCACCAGGCGGCGCTCCTCGCGGGCCTCCCGCAGGCGCCGTCGCAGTACAGCCCCTTCCGTAATCCCTCCGCCGCGCTGGAGCGCCGAAACGAGGTGCTGGGGCAGATGGTCCGCAACAAGCGCATCTCCCCTGCGCGCGGGCGCAAGGCTGCCCGCAAGGGCCTCGATCTCAACCGCGGAGATCGCTACACCAAGCGCCGCGAGCCCTACTTCTTCGACTACGTCCAGGACGAGCTCATCGAGCGCTACGGCGCGGGCGTCTTCCGCCGGGGGGGCCTCAAGGTGCGAACGACCGTCGACCCGCGTCTCCAGGAGGCCGGACGGCAGGCCATTACGAGCAACCTTGGCTATCCCGACGATCCGAGCTCCGCGGTGGTCTCGATCGACCCCGACACGGGCCACGTCAAGGCCATGGCCTCGAGCGGTACCTACGACGAGCGCACCTTCAACCTCGCCGCGCAGGGGCATCGCCAGCCCGGCTCGGCCTTCAAGACCATGGTGCTGGCGACAGCCATCCGCAAGCAGGTCGACCCGCGCTCGACCACCTACCAGTCGAAGCCGCTGTCGCTCAACACCGAGAAGTACGGCCCGTGGAAGGTCCAGACCTACGACAAGACCTACGGCGGGCGCATGGACCTCGTCCAGGCGACGATCAAGTCCGACAACACAGTCTACGCGCAGCTCGACCTCGACCTCGGGCCCGACGAGGTACGTCGCACCGCGAAGATGATGGGGATCACCACGAAGCTCGACGCGCTTCCCTCGGAGGGCCTCGGCGGCCTGCGCCTCGGCGTCTCTCCGCTCGAGATGGCCAACGCCTACGCCACGCTCGCCTCCGGCGGCGTACGCAACCAGCCCAAGGCGATCCTCAAGGTCGAGTTCCCCGACGGCAACACCGAGAACCTCGGCAAGCCCAAGCGCAAGCGCGTCTTCTCGGACGGGGTTGCCAGCGAGGTCACGAAGATCCTCGAGCAGAACGTGCAGCGCGGCACCGCCACCAAGGCGCAGATAAGCTGCCCCTCCGCCGGCAAGACGGGGACCACCGACGACTTCAACGACGCCTGGTACGCCGGCTACACGCCGGCCCTCGCCAGCTCGGTCTGGGTCGGCTATCCGAACGCGCTGCGCGAGATGCGCGGCGTGCACGGGATCGACGTCGCGGGCGGCACCTTCCCCGCCCAGATCTGGGGCAGCTACATGGACGTGGCCAAGGGAAACGACTGCGCGAGCTTCCCCAGCCCGCGCAACCCGGTGACGTTCAGTCCCTTCTACGGCAAGCGCGCGCAGCAGGGCGGCTCGCGCGGCTCGGGCGGTAGCCGCACCTACCTGCGGATACCCGGAGGTGGGAACAACTCCTACAACGGTGGGGGCTACTCCGACGACGGCTACCGCTCGAGCCCTCGCTTCTACGAATCGCCGTCGGACGGGGGAAGCGACACCGGCATAAGCGGCGGCGGTAGCGACGGGGGTGGCGGTGACATCGACATCGACGTCCCGGAGGTTCCGGACATCGAGTGAGCCGTCGGCGGCCGCCGCCGCCGACGGGCCGCCCGAGCGATCCACGCGGGGCGTCCACCTCGGGCTCGTCGCTCTGGTCGTCCTCGCCTTCGTCTACGGGGCGCTGGTCGTCCTCTCGGCGACGCCGGGCTCGCGCCTCGTGCCGGCGACGGCGGAGGGTCGCCGGACTGGCTGATCGGACCCCTGCGTCCGCTCGGTCTCGACGTCGGCGCCGGGCCGCTAGCCGGGCCGCTCTTCGACGCCGGACTCTGGCTCGCGTTGCTCGCCTACGCGGTCGTGGTCGCGCGGGATCCCGCGCCGCGTCGCGGTCGCGGCTGTCGGCGGGCTCCATCTCCTGTTCCTGCTCGCCTCCTACGCGCTGGCGGGCGTCTCCGTCCCGGGTCGGGCTCTGGGTGCTCAAGGCGATCGCCGCGGCGGCGTCGCTGGGGGCGGTGGCGCTCCTCTGGGGCGCCGCGGCCCGGCGCGGGCTCGACCCTCGCGGCGCCGCGCTGCTCGTGGGGCTGAACCCGGCTCTGCTCGTGCACGTTGGTCGGCGGTGCCCACAACGAGGCGCTCATCCTGGCGGTCACGGCCGCCGCCCTCCTGGTCTACGTAGGGGACCGCGAGGCGAGCGGCGCGGCGCTGGCCACCGCCGCGACCGCGGTCAAGGCCTCGGCAGGCGCTCCTCGTGCCGTTCCTGATCGCGGGCGCGCGGTGGCGCCGACAGGCGGCGGGCGCGACGCTCGCCGCGGCCGCGGTCGCGCTCGTTGCTGCTGATCGGCCTGGCCGGGTTCGGCTCGGAGGCCGTCGGCTGGCTCGACGCTGTGCGTGAGAATCAGGCCCGGACCTCGAGCTTCTCCCTCCCCTTCAAGACCTCGGAGCTGCTCGGCGCCGTGCTTCCCGGGGACCGTCTCGACTTCCGCGCCCCGATGCGTTTCGCCTACGCGGGGGCGCTCGCCACGGTCGCCTCCTGGCTGCTGTGGCGAACGTGGCGAGGGGCCTCGGCCTGGCTCGTTCCGTGGTACCTCGCGTGGCTGCTCGCTGGCGGCGGTTGGGAGGAGCCGACGGCTCGTGGCCGCCACCGTCGCTCACCGCGTGGACGCTCGTGATCGCGATCCCCTTCTAGAGGCCCTGCGCCGGCGCTCGGCGTCACACTGGAGCCCGATGGCCGAGCTCAGCCTGATCGAGGCGCTCGAGCGATCGCTGCGGCTTCGCAGCGATCGCGTCGTGCGCGGCCCCGGTGACGACGCCGCCGTGGTACGCGCCCGTCCGGTCGCCGTGACCTCGCTCGACACTGTGGTCGAGGACGTCCACTTCCGCCGAGCCACCCACTCGCCGGCCGACGTCGGTCACGCCGCGTTGGCCTCGGCCCTCTCGGACCTCGCGGCCATGGGCGCCGAGCCGGGTGAGGCCTACGTCGGTCTCGTCTGTCCTGAGAGCCTCTCCGGCGAGCAGGCGATCGCTCTGGTCGAGGCGGCGGAGGCGCTCGCCGAGCGGACCGGGGTGACCATCGCCGGCGGCGACGTGGCGAGTGGGCCGGCGCTCGTGGTCACGATCGCCGTGACGGGCTGGACCGACGATGCGGAGGCGCTCGTCGGCCGCGACGGCGCGCGGGCGGGAGACCTGCTCGGGGTGACCGGCGCGCTCGGCGGCTCGGGGGCCGGCCGGCGGCTGCTCGAAGGGCTCGAGGCCGATCTCGCCGCGGAGCTCGAGGCGGCGCTGGTGTATCGCCACCGCCGCCCCGAGCCCCGACTCGAAGCCGGGCTGGCCCTCGCCCGCGCTGGAGCCTCCGCGATGATCGACCTGAGCGACGGCGTCGCCACCGACGCGCGCCACCTGGCCGAGCGCAGCGGGGTCGCCATCGCCGTCGACCTCGGAGCCCTCCCGCTCGCCGAGGGCGTGGCGGAGGTCGCCGCCGCCGCGGGGGACGATCCCACCGCCCTCGCGGCCACCGCCGGGGAGGACTTCGAGCTGATGCTGACCGCGCCGGCGGCGCGGCGCGCGGCCCTCGAGCGCGCGGCCGCCGGGGCCGGTACCAGCGTGACCTGGATCGGCGGGGTCAGCTCGGGAGCCGGCCTCGACCTGCGCGGCCGCGCCGCGGCCTCGGCCGAGCTGCGTGGCTTCGAGCACGAGGCGGGAGGCTCCGGCCGCGAGCGCTCCTCGGGCGACCCCCGTTCCTGGATCTAGCGCCGCAACGCCGAGCGCGTGCCTCCGAGCGAGCCCGGGCCCGCGTAGGTCAGCGGCCCGCGCAGGGGCGGCGACGGCGGCCCGGGCGGCAGCGCGCCCGCCTGCTCCCCGGCCCGCGCGGCGAGCACCGCCACCAGCGAGCAGAAGGCCCCGACGAGAACGCAGCCGAGCAGCGCGGCGGGCGGGCTCACGTGGCCGCCGGCCACCAGCAGGCACAGGTACCAGAGCCCGTCGAGCGGGCCGAGCGAGAGTCGCTCGAGGTAGAAGACGGCGACCGCGAGAGGGAGCACGAGACCGGCCATGAGGAGGACGAGGCCGAGCCGCGGCCGTTCGGTGATGGCCGCGCCCGACCAGAGGTGCACCGCGGGCACGAGGAAGAGCGCGGCCAGGGGGTCGAGCGCCCAGACGGCGAGGGCGGCGAGGCACACCGTCAGCGCCACGGCCGCGCCGGCGGCGGGAGCCGACGGTCGCGACAGCCCGTGCAGGCGCCGCACCAGGGGGCGCCGCCCGAGAAACCAGCCCAGGGCGCTGACCACGGCGAGGCTCACGAGCAGGACGATCGCCCACGTGGTCGGGGGCTCGGCCGCAGGCGGGATCGCGACAGCGAACCCGGGCACGAGGGCGACCAGGTCGAGCAGCCGCAGGAGCGCGTAGGCGACTGCGAACGGGAGTGCGCCGGCGAGCGCCCACAGGGTCCACGCCCCGACCCTCCCGCGGCGGCGGCCCGCCCGGGCGAAGCCGTCGGCGACCGTGACGAGCGCCGGGACGAGCAGGGCGAAGGCGACGAGCAGGACCGACCACCCCGGCACGACCTGGCGTTCGCCGGCGAGATAGGTGCTCGGCGGCTCTGCGCGGGGAAGCCCGCGCTCGTCGAGCGCGGAGATCGTGCGCAGCACCGCCGTTGCCAGCGCTGCGTAGCGCTCCTCGTCCAGCGCGTCGAGCGAGCGCTCGGGGGCGGGCAGCTCGCCGCTGCCCGAGAAGCGGATCGCGTGGAGGCCCCGCTCGAGCATCACCCCCTGGGCGCCGAGGCCCAGGGGAAAGCCGAGGCGCACGAGCTGAGCGGGCACGCTCTCCTGTCCCGGCAGCGACCCGATCTCCTGGCGCACCGCGTCGCCCGCCGTGCGCGTCAGCCGAGCGCTCGTCCGCGAGGAGTCGTTCGACCACTCGATTATCGGCGACTCGAGTGTGGCGCGCGCGCCCAGCCCCGAGAGGGCGAGGACGGCCTCGACCCTGACCGGGGGGAGATCCTGGGCCAGCCGGCGGGCGCCGGCCTCGTCGATCCGCGCGCCCTCGAGGGAGACGAGCGTCACGGTTCGCCGCGAGGGCCGGCCCTCGAGGGCGCGCCCCAGCTCGAGCAGCGCCGCGGTGTCGGCCGCCCCGGCGACCGGGCCGCCGGGCCCGACTCCGTCGCGACCGGCCACGACCACGATCTGACTCTCCGTCGAAGCCGTCCCGGCGCGCCGGCCGATCACGTTGGCGAGCCGTCGGCCGCCCGCCTCGAACCGGTCGATGCGCGTCTCGAAGCCACTGGCGGCGAAGGACTCGGCCACGAACCGCGCCGACTCCGAGCCGGGCGGACCGGCCCCGCGGCGCTCGGGCCTCGCGCTCGCCTCGGCGATGTCCTCGGCGTCGGCGAGCGCGCGCGAGGGATCGAAGAGCTCGTCCGCGGCGAGCCCGCGCGGCAGCGGCGCGGGGCGGCTCTCGACCGCGAACATGGCGACGAGAACGGCGAGCAGGGCGGGCACGAGGGCGGCGCGATAGATCCGCGGCTCGATCACTGCGCCAAACCTATCCCTCAGCCTGCAAGCGCACCGGTTCCCCCGACCTACAATCCACCGTGAGGGAGATCACATCTCAACCCAGCCCCCGCGCATCCTTCTCGTCGACGACGAGGAATCGGTCCAGAAGCTCCTGGCTTACCCCCTGCGCAAGGAGGGATACCACGTCGTTCCCGCACGCGACGGCGAGGAGGCGCTGGAGCGCTTCAACGAGGGCTCCTTCGACCTGATCGTGCTCGACGTGATGCTCCCGAAGCGCGACGGCTTCGACGTCTGCCGGCGTCTGCGCGCTCGCAGCCCGGTGCCGATCATCATGCTGACCGCGAAGTCGGAGGAGTTCGACAAGGTCCTCGGACTCGAGCTCGGCGCCGACGACTACATCACCAAGCCGTTCTCCATGCGGGAGTTCCGCTCGCGCGTGAAGGCGGCCCTGCGTCGCGCGGGCATGCAGCAGCCCGACGTGAGCGAGGCCGACGAGGAGCCGAGCGTGATCGCCCACGAGCTGCGCATCGACCCGGCCAAACGCGCCGTCGAGGTGCGCGGGGCGGCCATCACGCTGACCTTCGTGGAGTTCGAGATCCTGCACGCGCTCGCCCGCTCCCCGGGCCGGGTCTTCACCCGCGAGATGCTCCTGACGCGCATCTGGGGTGATTCGGCCTACCGCGATCCGCGAACCATCGACGTCCACATCCGCCACCTGCGCGAGAAGCTGGAGACCGAGGCCAAGGAGCCGGAGTACCTGTTCACCGTGCGCGGAGTCGGCTACCGCTTCCGCGACACGCCCGACCGCTGAGTGGCGCGGCTCGCGGACTCGCTGCGCGCACGGCTGACGCTCGGGTTCTTCGCTGTGGCCGTCACCGCCGTCGGCCTGGTGTCCGCCGCGGTCCTGCCGGGCCTCGAGCGGCGTCTCGTCGACGCGAAGCTGGGAGACCTCGCCAAGCTCTCCGCGCAGTACTCCGGGCAGCTCAAGGAGGCCGTGGGCGCCAACCTGCCCCAGCCGAAGCTGAAGGGCCTGGTCCGCCGCACGGCGGATGCCGCCGGCGTGCGCGTGACGGTCCTGCTCGTGGTCTACACCGACGCGGGCATCCTCGCCGAGCCGACCACGGACTCGGCGGCGGCGGGCGACGACAGCCTCGACTTCCCGGTCGCCGTCGAGGCCGCCCGCACGCGGCGGCCACAGCAGAGCAC
>JACCTJ010000327.1 GCA_013812485.1 Thermoleophilaceae bacterium | reverse complement strand
TCAGACCTCGACCACCACCGGGAGGATCATCGGGCGCCGCTTCAGCCTTTCGTAGACGAAGCGCGCCACGTCGTCGTGCAGATGGTCCTGGAGCAGCGATATCTCACGGACCTGCTCCTCGGCCGAGCGGGCGAGCGATCCGTCGACGGCCTCGCGCACCTCCTCCACCAGCCCGGCGACCGAGTCGAGGAAGGGCACGCCTCTGAAGATCACCTCGGGCGGGCTGACCGAGCGCCCGTCGTCGCCGGAGATCGTGGCCACCACGATGAAGATCCCGTCGGCCGAGAGCATGCGGCGGTCGCGCAGCGCGACGTCCTCGAGCGAGCCGACGTCGACCCCGTCCACGAAGATCACCCCTGACTGCTCGGTCTTGCCGAACCGGGCGCCCCGTCGGTCGATCTCGAGCGGGCGGCCGTTCGCTCCCCGGAACACGCGCTCGGGCTCGATCCCGACCGCGTCGGCGAGCTGGCCGTGCAGCTGCAGCCGCCGATAGTCACCATGCACCGGCATCACGTACTGCGGCTCGAGCAGGTTGAGCATCAGCTTCAGCTCCTCGGCGTAGCCGTGGCCCGAGGCGTGGATGGGCGCGTCGCGCGCGGTGATCACGTCGGCGCCGAGCTGGTAGATGCGGTCGACGGTCTCGTTGACCGCGCGCTCGTTGCCGGGGATCGGGGTGGCCGAGAAGATCACCGTGTCGCCTTCGCGGAGGTCCACGTTGGGGTGGTCCGAATGGGCCATGCGCCGCAGGGCCGAGAGCGGCTCGCCCTGGCTCCCCGTGGAGATGACCACGAGCTTGTGATCGGGAAAGTCCTCGATCTCGCGGACGCCGACGAGTATCCCCTCGGGCACTTCGATGTGGCCGAGGCGGCGGCCGATGTTCACGTACTTGCGCATCGAGCGGCCCACCAGCGCGACCTTGCGCCCGAGCGCCGCGGCGGCGTCGACGACCTGCTGGACGCGGTGGATGTTCGACGCGAAGGACGTGACGATGATCCGCCCCTTGCAGCGGCCGAAGACCTGCTCGAGGTGCGGCCCGACGCTCGACTCCGACAGCGACCAGCCGGGCCGGTCGACGTTGGTGGAGTCGCCGCAGAGCAGCAGCACGCCGTCGCGCCCGAGCTCGGCGAGGCGGGCGACATCGGCGGGCTGGCCGTCCACCGGGGTCTGGTCGAACTTGTAGTCGCCGGTCAGGACCGTGGTGCCGAGCTCGCAGCGCAGCGCCACCGCGAAGGCGTCGGGGATCGAGTGCGCCATCTTCACGAACTCGAGCGAGAACGGGCCCGCGTCGGCGTCCTGTCCGGGCGTGAGCGGCTCGAGCGCCGAGCCCGAGAGCTTGTGCTCGTCGAGCTTCGAGCGGACCATCTCCACGGTCAGCGGGCCGCCGTAGATGGCCGGCACGGTGTCGTCCCCGATCTCGCGCAGCAGGTAGGGCAGTGCGCCGACGTGGTCCTCGTGGCCGTGGGTGAGCACGATCGCCTCGATGTCCTCGGCCCGCTCGCGCAGGTAGGAGAAGTCCGGCAGCACCAGGTCGATTCCGAGCTGGTCCGGCGTCGGGAACATCAGGCCGGCGTCGACGACGACGATCCGCCCCTCGTACTCGACGACGGTCATGTTCTTGCCGATCTCGCCCAGCCCGCCGAGGGGTAGGACGCGCAGGGACTCGCTCATCGGCACGCCTCTCGGGCCCTGGGGCGCCCGACCGGCTCGGGTCGAGACCTCAAACCGCGCTCAGGAGGCCATGATGCTCGAGCGCGGCGCGAATCGTGTCGACCTCCTCGTCGGAGGCGGGCACGAGCGGCAGCCGCGGCGATCCGAGCCGGTGGCCGAGCAGGTTCAACGCGGCCTTGACGGTCGCGGGCGCCGGGGCGACGGTGTTGAGGACTCGCACGACGTCCTCGATGGAATCCGCGAGCTCGCGGCGGCGGTCGGGCTCCTCGATCATGCTCCGCATCTCCTCTCCCACGAGGTGAGAGGCCACGAGGATGCCCCCGGTCCCCCCCATGTCGAGCACGTCGGCGAGCATCTCGTCGTTTCCCGCGAGCAGGTCCATCCCCTCGATCGGCTCGAGCCGCTCGGAGCGCGCCTGCTTGACGGCTTGGATGTTCGGGATCTCCGCCAGCTCGCGCAGGAGGTCGTTGGGGAGGTCGATCACCGACCGCGAGGGGATGTTGTAGACGATCACCGGTCGGTCGGTGGCGCCGGCGACCGCGCGGAAGTGCGCGAGCAGCCCGCGCCGGTTCGGCTTGTTGTAGTAGGGCGTGACGACGAGCACGGCGTCGACGCCGACCTCCGTCGCCCGCTCGGTCAGCCGAACCGAGTGGGCCGTGTCGTTCGAGCCGCTGCCCGCGACGACGGTGGCGTGCCCTGCGAGCTGCTCGACCCCGAGCGCCCAGAGGCGCAGCTTCTCCTCGTCGTCGAGGGTCGGCGACTCGCCGGTCGTCCCCGCGAGCACGAGCCCGTCGGAGCCGTGGTCGACCAGGTGGCGCATGAGCCGCACGGCCTCGTCCTCGGCGGTACGCCCCTCCGCGTCGAAGGGCGTGACCATCGCGGTAAGGATGCCTCCGAGGCGCACGGGGCGATTATTCCAGTCGCGTGGGTCTCACGACCTGCGCGCGGCGCAAGCCGCTGCCCGCTTCCCAGCCGAGGTCTGGCTGTCGGCATAATGGGTGCCGGAGAGAGCCGTGACCCAGACCGCCGACTACAGCCACCGAAGCCCCGTCCAGAAGCTCGGGATCGAGCCCGGCCAGCGCGTCGAGGTCGCCGGCGACCTCGGCGTCGACCTGCGCCGCGAGCTGCGCGAGGGCCTCGGCCGTGGCTTCGTCCGCTCCGGCGAGCTCGATGCTGCGATCGCGCTCGTCGAGTCCCTGGAGGACGCGCAGGAGGTCATGGCCGCCTACCGCCCGCGTCTGCGCGACGCAGGCTACCTGTGGCTGGTTACGTGGAAGCGCGGGCACGAGCGCTACCTCAATCAGATGCAGCTCGTCGCTCCGGCTCGCCGGCTCGCCCTGATCGACAACAAGACCTGCTCGATCGACGAGGAGCGCTCGGGGATTCGCTTCGTAATCCCGCGAGCGCTGCGCGGTCACAACGGGGAGAGTCCTCCTACCTAGCCCTCGAGCAGCTTCTCGAGCCCGACCGTCGGCGAGCGCTCGAGCGCCCCGACACGGCGCACCGCCAGCAGGACGCCGGGCATGAACGAATCGCGGTCGATCGAGTCGTGGCGCAGGCTGAGCGTCTGCCCCGGCCCCCCGAAGATCACCTCCTGGTGGGCGACGAGGCCAGGAAGGCGTACCGAGTGGATCGGCTCGTGGACGTGCCCGCCCGCGGCCGCGATCAGCTCGGCCGTCCTCAGCGCTGTCCCTGAGGGCGCGTCCAGCTTGCGGTCGTGGTGGAGCTCGACGATCTCGCACTCGGGCATGTGCGGCGCGATTCGCCTGGCGCTCTCCATGAGCAGAACCGCTCCGATGGCGAAGTTCGGGGCGAAGAACAGGTTGGCGTCGCCCACCCCCTCGAGCTCGGAATAATCGACGCCCGTGGTGCCACTGACGCAGTGGACTCCCGCTTCGAGGCACATGCGCGCGTTGTGCAGGGCCGTCCCCGGCACCGTGAAGTCGACGACCACGTCGGCGTCGCCGAGCACGTCCTCCAGCGCGGCGTCGAGTTGCGGGTCGGCGCGTCCGACGAGCTCCATGTCCTCGGCGCCTCCGACCGCGCGACAGACGGTGTCCCCCATGCGGCCGGCCGCGCCGGACACGGCGACGTTGATGGTCACGACGAGGCGAGAGCCGGGCTGAGCGGCTCGAGCGCCGCGCGAAAGGCGTCCTCGTCGGTGCCCACCGCGGCGGCCGAGAGCCGCTCGGGAGCGAACAGGTCACGGGCGAGGGCGCCGAGGTCGTCGGCCGAGACGGCGTCGACGCGGGCCATGATCTCGTCAGGACTCAGGACGGGCATCCCGGTGAGGATCGAGCTGCCGAGCCGGTGCATACGTGCTGAGGTTGACTCGAGCGCGAGCGCCGTGCGCCCCTTCACGTTCTCCTTGGCGCGATCGAGCTCTGCGGCGCCGACCGGCTCGTCCTGGAGGCGATGCAGCTCACCCGCGATGACCTCGAGCGCCTCGGCGACCCGGTCGGGACGCGTGCCGACGTAGAGGGCCACCTCGCCGGCGTCGACGAACTGGCCGAAGTACGAGAAGACGCTGTAGGCCAGGCCGCGACGCTCGCGCACCTCCTGGAAGAGGCGCGACGAGGACGAGCCGCCGAGAACGGTGTCGAGCACGCGCAGAGCGAAGCGGCGCTCGTCGGAGCGCGAGATCCCGGTCGCGCCCAGACAGAGGTGGACCTGCTCGGTCTCCTTGCGGTGGAAGCGGACCTCCGGAGCGCGTTCGGAGCCGGCGCCGTTCAACGTCTGAGTCGTACCGGGGGCCGGGCCTCCGGCCGCCAGTGCCTGTTCGACGAGCGCCACGACGCGCTCGTGCTCGAGGTTCCCGGCCGCCGCGACGACGAAGCGGCCCGGCCGGTAGCGGCTGCCGTGGTAGGCGGCGAGGTCCTCGATCGAGACCGACCCGACGACGTCGGGCGTTCCGATGATGGGCCGCCCGAGCGGATGGTCGCCGAAGACGGCGCCGGCCAGCACGTCGTGCACCTTGTCGGAGGGCTCGTCCTCGTACATGGCGATCTCCTCGATCACCACCTGGCGCTCGGAGTCGACGTCGGCCCAGGCCGGACGCAGCACCATGTCTGACATGACGTCGAGCGCACGCTCGAGGTGGCGGTCGAGGAAGCGCGCGTAGAGCGTGGTCGTTTCCTTGCTCGTACCGGCGTTGATCTCGGCGCCCATGGCGTCGAAGATCTCGTCGATCTCAGTCGATCCGAAGCGCTCGGTGCCCTTGAACAGCAGGTGCTCGATGAAGTGCGAGATGCCCTGCTGGGAGTCGGTCTCGTCGCGCGAGCCGACGCCGACGAACAGCCCGAGCGCGATCGAGCGCACCGAGGGCATCGCCTCGGTGACGACTCGAACGCCCGACTCGAGCTCGGTGAGGGTGTGGCCGGTGGTCACCGGCGTCTGAGGTAGCGTCAGTCCCGCTGGTCGCGGCGGTGGTCGCCACCACCGTCGCGGGCGCCCTCGCGGCGCCCGCCGCCGTTGCCGCCGCGCCCATGCCCGCCTCCGCCGCGTCCGCGATCGCCGCCACGGGGACGGTCGCCGCCGCCACCCCCGCCGCCGGTGCCCACGCTGGTGAGCTCCTCGGCGGTCTTGCCGGCGATGTCCGGGTCCTCGGCAAGCCGCAGCCCGATCCGGCCGCGCTCGCGGTCGACCTCGACCACGCGGACGTCGAGCTCGTCGCCGCGGTTGACGACCTCCTCGACCGACTCCGCCCGGCGTCCGGGCGAGACGTTCGAGATGTGCAGCAGCCCGTCCGTGCCCTTGGCGAGCTCGATGAACGCGCCGAAGGTCGTGGTCTTGACGACCTTGCCGGTGAACTCGTCGCCGACCTCGACCTCCTTGGTCATCTGGCGGATGCGGTCGACGAGCGCGTCACCCTTCGCGCCGGTCTGGGCGTAGACGAGCACGATGCCCTCGTCGTTGACGTCGATCTGGGACTCGAACTCCTCGGAGAGGGCGCGGATGGTCTCCCCACCCTTGCCGATGATCATCCCGATCTTCGAGGGGTCGATCTCGATCGAGCTGATCCGCGGCGCGAACTCCGAGAGCTCGGCGCGCGGCCCGTCGATGGCCTCGGCCATCTTGGCCAGGATGTGCTGGCGCCCCGCGAGGGCCTGCTCGAGCGCGTCGCGCAGGATCTCGAAGGTGACGCCCGTGATCTTGATGTCCATCTGAAGCGCGGTGATGCCCTGCGAGGTGCCGGCGACCTTGAAGTCCATGTCACCGAGGTGGTCCTCCACGCCCGCGATGTCGGAGAGCACGACGTAGTCCTCGCCCTCCTTGATCAGGCCCATCGCGATGCCGGCCACCGGACGCTTGATCGCCACCCCGGCGTCCATCAGGGCCAGCGAGCTACCGCAGACCGATGCCATCGATGACGAGCCGTTTGACTCGAGGATGTCCGACACGACGCGAATCGTGTACGGAAACTCCTCCGGGTCGGGCACGACCGGCACGAGAGCGCGCTCGGCGAGCGCGCCGTGACCGATGTCGCGGCGCTTGGGCCCCCGCATGAAGCCCGCCTCACCCACCGAGAACGGCGGGAAGTTGTAGTGGTGGAAGTAGCGCTTGGTCTTCTCGAGGCCGAGCGTGTCGAGGCGCATCTCGTCCCGGGTGGTGCCGAGGGCAGCCACCGAGAACGCCTGCGTCTGGCCGCGCGTGAACACGGCGGAGCCGTGCGTGCGCGGGGCCACGCCAACCTCGATCCAGATGTCGCGGATCTCATCCGCGGCGCGGCCATCGGGCCGCTTCTTGTCGATCGCGATGCGCCGGCGGATCGTCTCCTTCTCGAGCCGGTCAAAGGCCAGCTGCGCTGCCTGGCGCTTGTCCTTGTAGCCCTCCGCCTCGGTGTCGCCCGCCAGGGTCGCGATCGCCTCTTCCTCCACGGCCTTCGTGGCGTCCTGGCGCTCGAGCTTGTCGACCACCTGGGTGGCCTCCTGCAGCTTCGACCCGAACTGCGAGGTGAGCTCGGAGACCAGGCCCTCGTCTATCTGCGGGACCTCGACCTCCAGCTTCGGCTTGCCGGCCTTCTCGGCGAGCTCGCGCTGGGCGGCGCACAGCTTCTTGATCTCACCGTGGGCGATGTCCAGCGCGTCGAGGATCTCGGCCTCCGAGATCTCCTTCGCTCCGGCCTCCACCATCAGGATCGCGTCCTCGGAGCCGGAGACCACGAGGTCGAGCGGGCTCTCCAGCAGCCACTCCTCCTCGGGGTTCACGACGAAGCTGCCCTCCTCGTCCTGGGCGATGCGCACCGCGCCGACCGGGAAGGGGAGCGGGATGTCGGAGACCATCAGCGCGGCGCTGGCCCCGTTCATCGCGAGGATGTCGTAGGGGACCACGTGGTCGATCGACATCGGGATCGACACAAGCTGCGTCTCGCGCCGCCAGCCCTTGGGGAAGAGCGGGCGCAGCGGGCGGTCGATCATGCGGGCGGTCAGGGTGCCCTTCTCGCCCGACCGGCCTTCGCGCTTGAAGAAGCTGCCGGGGATCTGGCCCGCGGCGTACATGTGCTCCTCCACGTCGACGGTCAGGGGGAGAAAGTCGACATCCCTCAGGTTTCCGGCCGTGGCGGTGGAGAGCACCATCGTGTCCTCCGACTGCACGACCACGGATCCGCTCGCCTGCTTGGCGAGCTTGCCGGTCTCGAACGTGATCTCGGTACCACCGATCTCGACGGAGACCCGGCTGACTTCTGGCTTCATATGTTCCTTTCGGTGCCGCCTCCGGTTGGCGGCTGTTTCTTATGACTTCTCGATAAGAGTCGTCGCGCAGGGTAGC
>JACCTJ010000237.1 GCA_013812485.1 Thermoleophilaceae bacterium | reverse complement strand
ACGAAGGTTGCTCGATTCGTACCTCGGGGCGCTCGAGGATGCGCCTGTAGTCCCCCGGAGCGCGAGCGAGCTACAGCGAGTGCTCGCAGCTGCTCGGGTGCACAAGGCCTTTTACCGCATTGCCCATCCGCACCTGTGGCATGACAAACCCGCCCTCGCGGAGGAATGGGTGGCCGAGGCCGAGCACGCGCGAGCGGCTGTGTGAACTGGGCGGCCGGGGGAGCCGGCGGGAAAGGGGTAGCCGCATGAGAATCGTGGTCGCCGGCATGCTGTCGCTACCTCCCTTCTCGCCCGGGACGGCGTGGGACCGGCTGCAGTACGTCCTCGGCCTCCGGTCGTTGGCGCACGAGGTCCTCTTTGTCGAGGAGGTCGAGTCGGCATGGTGCCGGGACCGCGGCGGGCGGCAGTGCCCCTACGAGCGCAGCGTGAACCGGGAGCGTTTCCACCGGACGATGGCCGATTTCGGCCTGCTCGATCGCTCGTGTCAGCTCTACGAGGACGGTCGTGCCACTGCCGGACTCGGCCTGAGCGAGTTGACCAAGGCGCTCCAGGGCGCCGACCTCCTGATCAACATCTCCGGCCACGCGAAGTCGGAGCTCGTCCTGGGCGGCGTCCAGCGCCGGGCCTATCTCGACCAGGACCCGGTGTACACGCAGCTATGGGTCGCCGAGTACGGCGCCGACCTCGGCCTCAACCACCATGACGTGCTCTTCACGGTCGGCACCAACATCGGGACCGAGGCGAGTGACATACCCACGACGGGGCTGCGCTGGCACCATACCCTCCCCCCCGTCGCACTCGACCACTGGACCGCGACCGAGCCCGCGAGCGGTCGCTTTACCACGGTCGCGTCATGGGGCAGGTACGGCGACCTGAACTACCGGGGGCGCTCGTTTCGAGGCAAGCAGTCGGAGTTCCGGCGCTTCGCCGACCTGCCGCGGCGAAGCGGGCGCGAATTCGAGGTTGCCCTCGCGAACGCAGGCGACCATCCCGAGGACGCGAGCCGAATCGAGCAGGGCGGCTGGACCATCAGGGACGCAGCCACGCTGGCCGACCTCGAGGCCTATCGCCGGCATCTCGCCGCTTCCAGAGCGGAGATCGGCATCACCAAGGGCGCCTACGTCGAGGGACGCGCCGGCTGGATCGGCGATCGCTCCTGCCACTACCTCGCAAGCGCAAGGCCGGTGCTCCTCCAGTCGACCGGCATCGAGCACACCGTGCCGGCGGGACGAGGACTGCTGACCTTCTCGGATCTCGACGAGGCGATCGAGGGCGTCGAGGCCATCGAGCGCGACCATGCCGCCCACTGCCGCGCCGCGCGCGAGCTGGCCGAGGAGTTCTTCGACGCCCGCCGGGTGCTCACTGATCTGGTCGAGACGGCAATGGAAGCTGAGTCCATCCACGTGGAGGCGGGGCGGTGACCAAGGTCATCCTCGGCACGAACGAGACGAGCGCGTGGCCGCACTTCGGCGGCTCGATGTGGGTCCGGCTGCAATACATGCTTGGGCTCGAGCGACTGGGCGTCGAGTGCTACTGGGTCGACCGCCTCGCGCCGCCGGATCCCCATCGAAACCCTCACAGCGTCGACTACCTGGTCGAGCGCTTCAGACGCATGGCCGAGGACTTTGGGTTCGTTGACCGTTACTGCATCGTCTACGACGGGGGCGAGCGTCATTTCGGGATGGGCGCCGCCGAGCTCTCGGACCTCGTGGCCGAGGCCGACCTGCTGATCAACGTCAGCGGCCATCTGCCCCCCGCCTCGCCACTCCTTCACATTCCTCGACGTGCCTATCTCGACGTCGATCCCGGCTTCACGCAGATCTGGGCGCACCAGACCGACCTCGACCTGAGTCGTCACAACCTATTTTTCACGATCGGGCAGAACGTCGGTCGACCGGACTTCGGGATCGACACGAAGGGGGTGCCCTGGCAACCCACGCTTCCACCGGTGGTTCTCGACCTCTGGCCTGCCTGCACGGATGAGCGCTGGACTCGCATCGGCACCGTCGCCGACTGGCGCGGTTCCCAGGATGCGATCTGGGGCGGCGAGTGGTACGGGGGCAAGCGCGAGGAGTTCCTGGGGTATCTCCGCGTGCCGGTCGAGGCGGAACGCGAGCTCGAGGTCGCCCTGTTGGTCGGCCAGGACGACTACGAGGACCTCGGGATCCTCGGTCGCAACGGCTGGCGGGTCCTCGACCCCTACGCGTGCGCCGGGGACCCGCACAGCTACCGGGAGTTCGTCCAGCGCTCGCGCGCGGAGTTCTCGGTCGCCAAACGGGGCTACGTCCGTACGAACAGCGGCTGGCTGAGCGACCGTACGGTGTCTTTCCTGGCCTCCGGAAAGCCGGCTCTCGTGCAGTCAACGGGATTCGAGAGCACCCTGCCCACTGGTCGCGGGCTTCTGACCTTCAGAACCGTCCAAGGGGCGGTGGACGGCATTCGCGCCATCGAGGATGACTATCCAGGACATGCCGCGGACGCACGCAGCATCGCCGAGGACCGCTTCGACTCGCACGTCGTACTCGGGTCGCTACTCGAGCGCGCAGGGCTTGGAGAGCCCCAGCGCGCGTCCCGGGCGAGGGCTCCACGCGGCGCGCCGTGATCCCCTTGGAGATGGCGTGACGACCGCCCGGTCATCCCGGGCCAGGGAGGAGAAAGACCACCCCGCGATCGAGGCGTGGAGGCGGGTGCAACCGAGTCGGGCCGTCCCAGGCGTCCCTGTTGAGACACTGCAAAACCGGGCCAAGGGCAGGGTCTACCGGCTGACAGGGGCGGGACCCGCCGGCGAGGACGTGGTGGCTAAGTGGAGCACGCGAGAGCGTGTGCTGAGGGAGTCGCTTGCCTACGAGAAGGTGCTTCCCTCTCTGCCCGTCTCTCGTGTGCGGCACTACGGAACACTGGAGGACGCGAGCGGCTGGTGGCTGTTCGTGGCAAGCGCGGGCGGTGAGAAGTACTCGGCCGTCAACCCGGAGCACCGGTCCATGGCCGGTCGCTGGCTGGGCGTGCTTCACACCTCCGCCGACCGGCAGCCGCCACGAGCGATGCTTCCTGACCGCAGCCCCTCCTACTACCTGCGCGAGCTCCGCGCGGGCTCGGAGGAGGTGGCCGATCGGCTCGACAACCCGGCGCTCGCGCCCGACGACGTGTTGGTGTTGAAGGAGATTCTCGCCCAATGCGACGTAGTCGCCTCGCGCTGGAGGGAGATCGAGCGCCGCTGCCAGACGACGCCACCGACATTCGTGCACGGGGACTTCGCTCCCAAGAACATGCGCGTCGATCGCGCCGGCGGGCGCACGAGATTGCGGCCCTTCGACTGGGCGAGCTCCGGCTGGGGCACCCCAGCCGCCGACCTGCCGCAGCTCGATCTGACCCCGAGCGGCTACTGGCCAAGCCCCGACCTCGACGTCTACCGTGCGACGGTGACGAGCACCTGGCCGACGCTGACACGCCGCGACCTGCTCGGGTTGGCGGTGGTCGGCAAGATCTTCCGAAGCCTGGTCTGCCTGAGACTGGAGGCGACGGGCCTCACGACCGACTGGCCGGAGCGCGGCATGAGCAACATGCGCTACTACCACGCCGACCTGCGCGACGCGCTCGGCGTGGCGGGATGGAGCCCGTGAGCCTGCGCCGAAGCAACGTCGCGGCCAGCGGCGGAGCTCACGGGCGGCGAGAACTTGAAGGTCCTCGTTGACGAGAGGCGTCCGCATCATCGTGTCCGGGGCGATCGCCAAATACCGGCTGGGCGGAATGACCTGGCACCACCTCCAGTACGCCCTCGGTTTGGCGCTCCTCGGACACCACGTCTACTACCTCGAGGACACGGGAGAGAGCGGCCGGGCTGGGACCGCCTACCTGGCACGAGTGATGGACCGTTTCGGCCTCGGCGACAGGTGGGCGTACCGTAATAAGCACGGGGATTGGGCCGGGCTCTCCGAGCAGAGGCGCAGAGCGGCAATCTCCTCGGCGGACCTCCTCGTCAACCTGTCGGGAGAGCTCGCGCGACCCGAGGCCTATCGTGAGGTGCCTCGTCTCGCCTTCGTCGACACCGACCCGATCTTCAACCAGATGAAGCTTGGTTGGGACCCGGTCTTCCGAACCATGGTCGATCTCCACGATGTTCACTTCTCATTCGGGGAGCGACTCGCCGATACGAGCCTCAACACAGCCCACGACTGGATCCCGACCCGCCAGCCGGTGGCGCTCGCGGAATGGTCAGCTCCGTCTCCGCCGCGCGAGGCCTTCACGACGATCATGAGCTGGAGGACCAGGGGCACGACGCGCGTCCACGCGGGCGACGAGTACGGCGAGAAGGACGTCGAGCTTCTGCGCTTCCTCGACCTGCCGGAGCAGGTGGCGCCCGCCAAGCTCGAGCTGGCGCTCAACCTGAGCAAGGGGCCCCGAGCACCGGTGGGCCAGTTGACCTCGAAGGGATGGCGACTCGTCGACCCGAGTGACGTCTGCAATGACCTCGACAGCTACCGGGCCTACATCCAGTCTTCGATGGGCGAGTGGGGCGTGGCCAAGAACGGCTACGTGCGCGGTAGCCCAGGCTGGTTCAGCGAGCGAACGGCCTGCTACCTGGCGGCCGGACGCCCCGCGGTCGTGCAGGACACCGGCTTTCCCTCGATTCTGCCGGTCGGGGAGGGACTGTTCGCCTTCCGGACGGTCGAGGAGGCGGCGGACGCGATACTCGACGTGGTCGCCCACTACGGCCGCCACTCCCGGGCCGCCAGGGCCATTGCCACCGAGTACTTCGACTCCGACAAGGTGTTGACGAAGCTCGTCGAGCGGGCCCTCGCCTAGTTCGCGGCCCCCGCCGGCGGTTCGCCGAGGGGTATCGGCTCCCGGGCGTGCGACCCCTCAGCGAGGCGCAGACCCTGGGAGCAGAGTCGGCGCAGAGTGATTCGGAGTGCCGGCCGATCGAGCGGAGACGCAGACCCGATGAACGAACCACTCACCCCGGAGCCTGAAGGCCGCATCGGCGGACTCGGTGGGCCGTCCGCACACGGGGCAGTGGCCGATGACCACGCTGGCACCGCCTGACCTACGCACCGAGCGATCTCGGAGGAAGACCATGTGCGCAGATTGAGCGATGCACCGGACGCCGATGTTGCCCGCCGGTGACCGACATGTTGCGATCCTGTATCCGAGCCGGCCGGGTGGGGGCGATTGACTCGTCAGTCAATCGACGCGTTACAATCTCGCCGCGGCGGCCCGCCGTACTCAGCAGCCCAAACCTTCCGCCGCCGCACGACCCGAGAAGGAGCTCCCTTGAAGATTTGCGTCCTGGTCAAACAGGTTCCGGACGCCGCCGTCGAGAAGCGCGTCGACTCCGGAAGCGGTCGGCTCGACCGCAGCGGCGAGACCAACCTCAACCCGTTCGACACCCACGCCATCGAGGCCGCCATGCAGGTCAAGGAGGGCGGCAAGATCGACGTCGAGGAGATCGTCGCGGTGACGATGGGCCCCGACAACGCCCAGCGCGCCCTGCACAAGGCCGTCTCGCTCGGCGCCGACCGCTCGATCCACCTGACCGACGACGCGCTCGCGGGCTCGGACTGCTGCGCCACGGGCTACGCGCTCGCGCGCGTGCTCGAAGCCGAGTCCCCGGACCTGGTCCTGCTCGGCCAGCAGTCCGACGACGGCGAGTGCTACACGATGGGCGCCATCGTGGCCGACCACCTGAAGATGCCGTCGCTCACGCAGGTCATCAAGATGGACGTCGGCGACGGGTCGCTGCGCTGCGAGCGCCAGGCCGAGTACGGCTACGACACCGTCGACGTCGCGCTGCCCGCGGTCATCTCCGTCGGTGACGCCATCAACGAGCCCCGCTACCCGTCGCTCAAGGCGATCATGGGCGCCAAGAAGAAGCAGCTCGACAAGAAGGCGATCGGCGACGTCG
>JACCTJ010000209.1 GCA_013812485.1 Thermoleophilaceae bacterium | reverse complement strand
ACGGCTACCCCGAGCAGTTCATCCCGCTGCCGGAGATGGGCGCGGCCTCCTCCGGGCCGCTCGCGCGGCCGTCGCTCACGGGGTCCGGCTCGCCGGCCACCGCGGCGAGCGCACGGAGTACCAGCTCCGACCGTGAGGAGGTGCCGGCATGAAGATGATCGTCGCCTACGTCCGTCCGGAGGCCTTCGAGCCGATCCGAGAGGATCTGCTCGCCGCCGGCTTCCCGAGCCTCACGATCGACGAGGTCAAGGGCTCGGGGCGCCAGCGTGGACTGACGGAGCGCTACCGTGGCTCTCAGTTGACGATCAACCTCCGGCCCAAGCTCAAGATCGAGTGCGTGGTAGAAAGCGATCAGGTCTCGCTCGTGACGGATACCATCCTGCGCCACGCCCGCACAGGAGACGTCGGCGACGGGAAAATCTTCGTTCTTCCCGTCGAGCAGGCGATCCGGGTGCGCACCGGCGAGTCGGGGCGGGAGGTACTGCAAGCCCACGAGAGTGAAGAGGTGCCAGCCTGATGGCGATAATCGAGGCCAACGACCAGAGCGCGACCAACGAGGACGTGCTCAAACGGGTCAGGGACGAGGAGATCCCGTTCGTGCGCTTCTGGTTCACGGACACGCTCGGCGTCCTGAAGTCCTTCGCCATCCCCTCCGAGGAGCTGGAGGGGGTGTTCGAGAAGGGCAAGGGCTTCGACGGCTCGTCGATCGACGGGTTCAACGAGATCCACGAGTCGGACATGAACGCCATGCCCGATCCCACCACGTTCGGGGTCCTGCCCTGGCGCAAGGAGCACGCGGTGGGGCGGATGTTCTGCGACATCCTCAACCCCGACGGCTCCCCCTACGAGGGCGATCCGCGCTACGTCATGCGCCGGGCGCTCGGCCGCATGGAGGAGATGGGCTTCGACACGTTCAACCTCGGGCCCGAGGCCGAGTTCTTCCTGTTCAAGGACGACAAGGGCACCGAGGTGCTCGACAAGGGCGGGTACTTCGACCTCACCACGCTCGATGTCGCCTCCGACTTCCGGCGCGACGTGTTCTTCACGCTGAAGGAGCTCGGGATCCGCGTCGAGTACCAGCACCACGAGGTCGGCCCCTCCCAGCACGAGATCGACATGCGCTACGCCGACGGCCTGACCATGTGCGATCACGTGATGACCTACAAGACGGCGGTCAAGGAGGTGGCGATGGAGCACGGCTACTACGCCACCTTCATGCCGAAGCCGCTGTTCGGGGAGAACGGGTCAGGGATGCACACCCACATGTCGCTGTTCAAAGAGGGCCAGAACGCCTTCTTCGACGGCGACGACGAGTGGTTTCTGTCCGACGTGGCCAAGCGGTTCATCGCCGGGCTGCTCCTGCACGCACGGGAGATCTCGGCGCTGTTCGCCCCGCTGGTCAACTCGTACAAGCGGCTTGTGCCGGGCTTCGAGGCCCCCGTCTATTCGGCCTGGTCGCGGCGCAACCGCTCGGCGCTCGTGCGGGTGCCGATGTACGAGCCCGGGGAGGAGAATGCCACGCGGGCCGAGCTCCGCTGTCCCGACCCCTCGTGCAACCCCTACCTCGCCTTCGCGGCCATGCTCCACGCCGGCCTGGAGGGGATCGAGAGGGGCTACGAGCTACCGGCTCCGATGGAGCGGAACCTCTACGAGATGACCGACTCCGAGCGCGAGGAGAACATCGTCGGCACCCTGCCGCAGTCGCTCGGCGAGGCGATCGATGAGATGGAGAACTCGAAGCTCGTGCGCAGGGCGCTCGGAGACCACGTCTTCGAGAACTACATCGAGCTCAAGCACAAGGAGTGGAACGACTACCGCATCCAGGTCACGCCCTGGGAGTTCGACCGCTACCTGGCCACCACCTGAGCGAGTCCGATCGGGAGGCGGGCGCGCACCGAGACGCGTCTGCCGGCCCAGATCGCCCGCCGGCCGCCGCGCCGGCGGGCTCCTCGCCCGCCCGCCCCCCCTTCGGGTTGTGTGACTCCTGCGCTCACCAGCGCCTCGTCCGTACGGGACGCGGCTCTGAGTTCTCGCTCTGCGAGCGATCGCGCGACGATTCCGCCTATCTGCGCTACCCGCGCGTGCCGGTGCTCGGATGCCGAGGCCACGAGCCCCTTGGAGGCCGCGCGCCCGGCTGAGTCGTGGGCGGCACGCCGCACCTACGCCCGCCCTTGGGCGCCGGCGAGCGGGCGCCCCTAGGAGGGTCTAGCGAAACGACTAGCGAAACTCTCGGTCACGCCACCGCTCGCCCCGCGTAGTAGCCGACCGCCGCCGCGGCGATGCCGAGAATGACGGAGGCGAGGACATAGAGGAGGGCTTTCCCGCCCTCTCCGGCCTCAATCTGCTTGAGCACATCGACGGAGAACGTCGAGAAGGTCGTAAAGCCGCCCAGGAGGCCGACCCCGAGAGCGGTTCGGACCTCAGGCGCGAGTCCGGCGCCGACAGTAGTGAGCAGGCCGAGTAAGAACGACCCCGCGACGTTGATCGCCACCGTAACCCAGGGCAGGGTGTCGTGCGAGACGGTCGTGCCGAGCGCGTAGCGGGCCACTACTCCGACTACTCCGCCCGCCGACACGAGAAGAACCGTCACGGGACGGCACTATCTCACGCCTGGGCCGGTGCCGTCTTTGCCAGCGC
>JACCTJ010000154.1 GCA_013812485.1 Thermoleophilaceae bacterium | reverse complement strand
AGCGCCGCAACGTAGCTCGGCACCGCGAGGGGGAGCGCGGCGGCGACCGCCCAGAACCGCCGCAGCGGCAGGTCGCTGCGCTCCATGAGCCAGGCCAGCGACCCCCCGATAGCCGTCGCCGCCACGGTGACCACGGCGACGAGCCCGATCGTGCGCCCGAGCACCTCCGCGGTCTGCGGCCGCAGCAGCACCGACCACGCCGCCTCCCCGCCCGAGGCCGCGCGCACCACCAGGTAGACCAGCGGCAGCGAGACCGCCGCCGCCACGAGCACGGCGGCGACGGTGAGCGAGGGCGAGGGAAGCGGGCGGGAGCCGCGCCGCTCGCGACGGCGCGCACCGAGCGCGCTCACGGCGTCAGGCCGGCCTCGCGGATCAGCTCGACCGTCGAGGGCAGCTTCGCGCCGAGCTGCCCGAGCGTCAGGTCCGGACCCTGGATCTGCTCGAGCGGGCGCAGCTTCTCGTCGGAGCGCACGCCGCGGATGAGCGGATACTCCTCGGTGTCGGTGGCGAAGAAGCGCTGACCCTCCACGTCGAGCAGGAACTCGGCGAAGCGACGCGCCTCGGGCGAGTCCGAGAGCAGCCCGACGCCTGAGACGTTGACCAGCGAGCCGGGGTCCTTCGGACGCAGGTAGTGGTTCTCGACGGGCAGGTCGGGGCGCTCGGCCCGCAGCTCGTAGAGGTAGTAGTGGTTGACGAAGCCGACCTCGACCTCACCACGGGCGATGGCCTCCAAGGTTTGGATGTTGTTCTCGAGCAGGACCGGCTCGTTGGCCTCGATGCCCTTGAGCCAGGCCAGGGTGCGCGCGTCGCCGACCGACAACCGCATGGCGCTGACGAAGGCCTGGAAGGAGGCGTTGGTCGGCGCGAGCCCGATCCGCTCGCGCCAGCGGGGGTCGGTGAAGGCGAAGATCGTGTCCGGCAGCTGGTCCGGCTTGAGCTTGCGCGTGTCGTAGGCGACGACCCGCGCGCGGCCCGAGACCCCGACCCAGCGGCCCTCGGGATCGCGGAAGCGCTTACCGACGCGCTCGAGCAGCGCCGGCGGCAACGCTCGCAGGCGTCCCTCGGCGGCCACCGCCCCGAGCGCCCCCGCGTCCTGGGCGAAGAAGACCTCGGCCGGGCTGTTCGGGCCCTCCTCAGCGATCGTCGCGGCAAGCTCGGCACTGTCGCCGTAGCGCGCCTCGACCTGGATTCCGGTCGCGCGCTCGAAGCGCTCGTAGAGCGGGCCGACGAGCTCCTCGGCGCGCCCGGAGTAGACCGTGAGGCGGCGAGGATCGTCGTCTCCGCCGCCGGCCGAGCCTCCGCAGCCCGCGCCGAAAAGCACGGCCAGGAGGCTCAGGCAGAGCACGGCGACGCGCACGGACGCGCTCACCGCTGCGCTCCCCCGCCCGGTCGCAGCGCGAGCGACCGGCCATCGAGGCTGACCGCGTGCAGCTCTCCGCGCGGGTCCTGTCCGAAAGCGCTCACGAGCGGGAGCTTCACCGGCTCGCGGCGGACCTCGGCCCGGCCATCAGGGCGGCGGCGCAGGCTCCAGATCGTGCCCGAGCACAGGTCGCCGTAGACGTAGCGCCCGCGCAGCGCGGGGATCGCCCGCCCGCGGTAGACGAAGCCGCCGGTCACCGAGCAGCCCTCGTCGCGGCCGTACACGGTCACCGGAGCGGCCAGGCGCCCGCGCCGGTTGAGGCGAAGCGTCCGACGGGGCTGGCGCACGCGGCCCTCGTAGACCCCCCAGCCGAAGTTCACCAGCCCGCGCTCGCCCGCCGGCATGACGTCGATCTCCTCGAAGCGGTCCTGGCCCACGTCGGCGATCCACAGGTCGCCGTTCGCGCGGTCGAACGAGAAGCGCCACGGGTTGCGCAGGCCGTAGGCGACCGTCTTCCAGCGCGGCCGGGGGTTCTCCGACTCGAGACGGAGGATCTTGGCCAGGGGGCCGCGGAGGTCCTGGCCGCGCTCGTCCGGATCGAAGGCCGAGCCGCCGTCGCCGAGCCCGAGGTGCAGGCGCCCGCGCCGGTCGAAGGCGAGCTGGCCGCCCTTGTGGTTCTCGTAGGGCTGTCGCACGCGCAGGAGCGTGCGAGCCGAGCGCGGGTCGACGCGGTCGCCGCGGGCGCGCAGGCGGACGACTCGAGTGTCGCCGGCCTTGTTCGTGTAGTGGGCGTAGAGCAGTCCCGAGCGCTCGTGGTCGGGCGCAAAGGCGAGCCCGAGGAGACCGCGCTCGCCGCCGGAGAGGACGTTGGGGCGGAGGTCGAGGAACGGTCGCGGACTCACGCGGCCCCGCTCGACGATCCGCACGAGGCCCGACTGCTCGGGGACGTAGAGGCGGCCCGGATCGCCGGGGCGGACCTCGAGGCCTGTGGGAGAACCAAGGCCCTCGGCTTCCTCGACGAGCTGAAGCGAGGCGCGGGGGCGAGCGCCGCGATCGAGGGCGGAGGCCAACGCCAGGCCGACGCCCGCGAGGACGAGGCCGCCGCCGGCCCAGAGCAGCCACCTTGGCCGCGAGCGCGACCGGGACGGACGAGACTTCGCCGGAGCACCGGTCACCGCTCGCGTTCGGATCGCGCCGGCGCGCTCCGGGTCGGCGGACCGGCGTCGCGAGGAGGATGTAAGTCAGAGCTGAGCACTCGGGATTAGGGTAACCTAAGACGGCGGCGGGTGCGCCTGTGACCCGGTTTGGTCAGCGCTTCTCGCCTCGGACGGGTACCGCCCCGCAGACCGCCTCGATCCGCCAGAGCCCGGTACGCGGCGAGAGCTCGTGCCGACCGCCCGCCCCCGCCGGGGCGAGCGGGCTCTCCGGGCCCAGGCGCGAGCGAAACGCCACCCCCGGCCGCGTCGCCTCGAAGCCGACCTCCGCCTTGTGGAGCCCGAGCGCCCAAGCCAGCATCGGCCCGCGGTAGGGCCCGACGTACGGCGGGCCGCAGCGCACCAGCGACGGCGCGCCGCCCGCGCGAGCGACCGCGCGCTCGAGGTCGGCGGCCAGCGCC
>JACCTJ010000125.1 GCA_013812485.1 Thermoleophilaceae bacterium | reverse complement strand
TCGACGACGTCGGTCGCGCTCGCGAGAGCGATCACCGCGGGGTGAGCGCTGCGCCGGGCGAGCGGCGCGGCCCAGAGCCTGGCGAGCGTGACGGCGTCGGCCGCGCCCAGCGCTCGCGCGCGCCGCTCCGACCCGCTGCTCTCGACCATGCCGAGGTGCCAGTCGAGCATCGCCCACCACGCCAGCCATCGAACCATCGCGCGCGGCCCCAGCGCCGTCGACGCGACGAGCCCGGCGGCCCCGACGCGGCGCGACTGGGAGACGAGCTCGCGCCGGCGGCCCCGCACGCGCCGAGCCCGCGCGAACGAAGCGGCCAGGAACTCGACGAGTCCCGGCGGGCTGAAGCGCCGCGTGCGCAGGCGGTCGAGCGCTTCGCGGGCCCAGCGTTCGCCCTCCGTGACCTGGGCTGTCGCTCCCGGCTCGGGATCTCCGCGCTCGAGCCCGCCGCTGCGCAAGACGTGCATCTCGCTCACAGCCAACCACACCTGCGGTCGAGGCCAGCCGTGCGGACTATGCTCGCCCCGCCCCAGGGACCGAAGAGGACACCAGTGCCGAGGATCGCCGCCTTCGGAGGCGCCTACGCCAATCCCCACGCCCTCGAGGCGATGCTGGCCGACGCGCGCGCGCGCGGCTGCGAGCGAATCTTCTCGCTCGGCGACCTCGGCGGCTTCGGCGCCGAGTGCGACGCGATCTGGCCGCTGCTCGTCGAGCACGGCGTCGAGTGCATCGCCGGTAACTACGACGTCGCGATCGGCCGCGGCGATCCGGACTGCGGCTGCGGCTACGCCGACGAGCGCGACAACCGCTTCGCCCAGATCATGTACGACACCACGCGCGCGAGCACGAGCGCCGGGTTCGCCGCGTGGATGCACTCCCTTCCCCGCGAGCGTCGCGAGCAGATCGGCGGCGCCGACGTGCACATGGTCCACGGCTCGCCACTCGCGGTCAACGACTTCCTGTGGGAGTCGCTCTCCGACGACGAGCTGCGCATGCGGCTGTCGCTCGGCGGCGCCGAGGTGCTGCTCTGCACGCACACGGGCATCCCGTGGCAGCGCCGGGTCGACGGTTGCCTGGTGGTCAACGTCGGCGCCGTGGGGCGCCCGGCCAACGACGGTCGGCGCGCGACGTGGTACGCCGTCCTCGACCTCGACCAGGGGCGGGCGAGCGCCGAGCTCGTGCCGGTCGCCTACGACTGGCGTGCCCAGGCGGCCTCGATGCGAGCGGCTGGTCTCCCGGAGCCCTTCGTCGAGACGATCGAGACCGGCTGGTGGACGACGTGCCTCGAGATCGTGCCGCCGGCCGAGCGTTCCCGCGGTCGCTTCCACGTCTACCGCCAGGGCCTGCCGAGCGGGTTCGAGGACCCGCGGGGCGCCGGCTTCGCCGATCCGCGGCCGCCCGAGGGCGACGACCGGCCGGTGATGTCGCTGTTCGGCACGGCCGCCTTCCCGGCGCGGCTGTGGATCTACACGAACTTTCACTGCAACCTCGCCTGCGACTACTGCGTGGTCGCCTCCTCGCCGCGCGCACGCCGGCGCACGCTGTCGCTCGAGCGCGTGCGAGAGCTCGTCGACGAGGCGGTCGACGAGGGCTTCAGCGAGGTCTACCTGACCGGCGGAGAGCCCTTCGTCCATCCCGAGATCGTGGCCATGCTCGAATACGCGAGCGACCGAATCGACACCGTCGTCCTCACCAACGCGATGCTCTTCGGCGGCCGCCGCGGCGACGAGCTGCGCCGGCTCGCCGGTCGCGATCGGCTCGTGCTTCAGAGCTCCCTCGACGGAGCGCACCCTGAGACCCACGACCGGTGGCGCGGCGCCGGGTCGTGGTCCGCCGCCATGCGCGGGATCGCCTCCGCCCGCGAGCTCGGAATCCCTCTGCGCATAGCCATGACCGAGACCCCGGACAACCGCGACGAGGTCGAGGAGCTGCGCTCGCTCCTGGCCGCCGTCGGCGTCTCGGGCTCCGACTTCGCCGTGCGCCCGCTCGTCGCGCGCGGATTCGCCGATGAGTTGGAGACCGGCCTCACGGTCTCCGCCGGGGTCATGGCTCCCGAGCTGACCGTCACCGCGGACGGGGTCCACTGGCACCCCGTGGGCGCCGACCTCGAGTCGAGCCCGGACCTCCTGGTCGCCGCGGGCGAGGTCTCGCTCGCCGAGGCGAAGCGCGCGATCGTCGAGCGCTTCCTCGAGCTCCGTCAGGCCGACGGGACGCTGCCGCCCCCCTTCGCGTGCGCGGTCGGTGCCTGAGACGGCGCTCCCCGCTCGCCGCGCCCGCGACGAGCCGCCCAGCTGGCCGGCGACGGGCCCGGACGAGGCCGCCGGCCCACGCGTCAGCGTGATCGTCCCGACCCTCGACGAGGAGCGCGCGCTGCCCCGGCTGCTCGACCACCTGGCCGGGCTGGAGGGCCGCTTCGAGGTCATCGTCGTCGACGGCGGGTCGAGCGACGCGACCCTCGCCGTGGCCCGTGCCCACCCCCTCGGGCCGACCGTGGTCGCGGCGCCCCGTGGCCGCGCCCGTCAACTCAACGCCGCGGCGGCGACAGCCGAGGGCGACCTGCTCGTCTTCCTCCACGCCGACAGCCTCCTACCCCTCGACGCCTACGCCTCACTCACGGCGGCATGGCGCGACCCGGCCCTCGCCGGCGGCAACTTCACGCTCCGCTTCGAGGGCAGCGACCTCTTCGCGCGCATCCTGACCACGACCTACGCCGTCCAGCGCCGGCTCGGCTACTTCTACGGCGACTCCTCGATCTTCGCCCGCCGCGAGACCTTTGAGGCGCTCGGGGGCTTCCGGGAGCTGGCGGTCATGGACGACTACGACTTCGCGCGCCGGCTCGGGCGCCACGGTCGCCTCGCGTGCCTCGGCGGCCCGGCGACCACCTCCTCGCGGCGCTGGCGCCGGCTCGGCGTGCTGCGGACCGTTCTGTCGTGGGTGGTCATCCGCTGGCTCTTCGTGCTGAGGGTGCCCCCGGAGCGCCTCGCGCGGCTCTATCGGCGGGCGCGCTAGGAGATCATCCCGGCTCCCATGTCCCTCCGCCCCGGCGACCCCATCCCGCGGGACCTGCTTGTGCTCGACTCCTCGGGTGAGCGCCACGCGCTCGCCACCGCCTTCGGCGGTGCGCCGGGACTGCTGATCTACCTGCGCCACCTCGGCTGACTGCCCTGCCAGGAGCACCTCGTCGAGGTCGCTGCGCGGAGGGCGGAGATAGGAGGACCGATCGCCTGCGTGACCTTCGCGGAGCCGGCGATGCTGAGCGGCTTCGAGCGCAGGTTGGAGCTGCCCTATCCGCTCTATGGGGACCCCGACCGCGCGACATACCGCGCCTTCGGCTTCGGACGCGCCTCGGCCCGGCGCGTCTGGCTCGACCCGCGCGTGTGGGCGCGCTACGCGCGGTTGATCGCCCGCGGGCGCCGGCCGGGCGGAGCCCCCGCGCAGGACACGCTTCAGCTCGGCGGAGACGCGGTGCTCGACGCGCGGGGCCGTCTCAGCTGGATCTACCGCAGCAGGGGACCGGAGGACCGCCCATCCGTGGATCGGCTCGTCGCGGCGATGCAGGAAGCACGCTGAGCGACGCCGACCTACCGCGGCGCCTGTCCCCAGGGCTCGGGATCGCCCCACGGAGCCGGCCCCGCCGGGTCGAGGCCGGCCGCTTCGAACCGCGCCGCCCGCGCCCACGGCGAGATGCTCGGTCGGGGCGGAGCGGGGGCCGGCGCGGTGTCGCGCAGGAACCCCTCGATTGCCGCCGCGATCGCCGCCGCCTCCTCCGGCGTCGCGCTCGCCACCGTGGCCGCGAGCTCGATGCGCGGCCGGCGCGGGCTCTGCTTGCCGTTGCAAGGGCTCACGGCGGGGCAGGCTATCGTCGCGCCGCGGTGCCCGAGATCCCGGTCTTCGACGGCGAAGCGGTGCTCGCCGCGGTCTCCCCCGAGGAGGCGATCGAGCGCGTCCGCGAGGGCTTCGTGCGCTTCGCCCACGGCGAGTGGCGGATGCCGCCCAAGATCTATCTTCCTGCCGCGCCCGAGGGCGACGGAGACTTCCGCGCCATGCCGGCGGCCGGCGGCGGGCTCGCGGTGCTCAAGTGGGTCACGTCCTTCCCCGGCAATCCGGCGCGCGGGCTTCCCACGGTGACCGGCGTGATCTGCGTCTCGAGCCTCACCGACGGCGAGCCGCTCGCCCTGTGCGACGCCCGGGCGGTCACGGCGCTGCGGACCGGGGCGGTCGCCGCCATCGCCGCGCAGGAGCTCGCGCGCGAGGATGCCCGTAGCGTGGGCATCGTCGGCTGCGGCCTGCACGGCACCTGGGCGGCGCGCTGCCTAGCCGCCGCGGAGTACGGGGACGGCGTGTGCTTCGACCCCGACCCCGACGCCGCCGGGGCCCTGGCCGGGGAGCTCGGCTGGGAGGTCGGCAGCCGCGCGGACGCCCTGGGCCAGGACGTCGTCACCTGCGTCACCCCGGGCCACGAGCCGGTGGTGGGGACGGGCGACCTGCGACCCGGAATGCACCTCTCGATGCTCGGCGCCGACGGTGTGGGTAAGGCTGAAGCTGAGGCTGAGGCCGTCGCGCGCTGCGCGCTCTTCTGCGACGAGTGGGAGCAGGCAAGCCACGGCGGCGAGCTCACCGGAGCGGTCAAGGCAGGGCTAGTCTCGGGCGCGGAGGTCACGGAGCTCGGCGACGTCCTCGTCGGTCGCCGCCCCGGCCGCTCCGGCCCCGAGGACACGACCCTGTTCGACTCGACCGGGCTCGCCATCCAGGACCTGGCCATCTGCCATGTCCTGCTCGAGGCCCACCGGCGAGGGGACGCGCTGGCCAGGCCGGTTCGCCTTTAACCCGGCCGGGACGCCGTCTCGAGGCCGAGATGCGCTGAGCCAGCTCCCGGAATCCGGCGCCGCGGGGCGCGGACGGCGGTAAAGTGGCGAGCGTGAAGAGGGGTCGCTTGCTCGCCGCCGTCGGGGCTGCCGCGCTCGGCGCGGCCCTGGCC
>JACCTJ010000116.1 GCA_013812485.1 Thermoleophilaceae bacterium | reverse complement strand
GAGGGCCTCGACCTCCTCGAGGAGAGTCTCGACCCTCGCGACCCGGTCCCGTGCCTCCTGGTCGTCCAACCGGGCCCCCGCTAGCCGTGCTCGCCGAGCATCGGCGAGTGCACCTGCTTGAGGGTCTGGCCGCCTCCGAGGTACATGTGCACGCCGCACGGCAGGCACGGATCGAAGCTGCGCACCGCGCGCATGATGTCGATCCCCCGGAAGTTGTCCCGATCGTTCTCCTCGAAGATCGGCTGACCCATGACCGCGTCCTCGTACGGTCCGGGGGTGCCGTAGGAGTCCGTGGGACTGCCGTTCCACGGGGTCGGCGGGTACGGGTGGTAGTTGGCGATCTTGCCGTCGCGGATCACCAGGTGGTGCGAGAGCACGCCGCGCACCGCCTCGTGGAAGCCGCAGCCGATCGCCTCGTCCGGGACGTCGAAGCTCTCGAACACCTTCGTCCGTCCGGCCCTGACCTCTTCGAGCCCCTTCTCGACGAAGAACGCCGCCATCGCCGCCGAGTAGGCGAGGAAATAGATGCGCGCCCGGTCGCGCTCGATCGCGTTCGACCACTGCGGGATCTTCCACTCGAGCTTCTGCTCGGGCGTGTTCGGCGTCTGCGGCAGCGTGATCTCGACGCTCTGCCCGGTGGACTTGACGAACGGCGTGTCGACCTTGCCCGCCAGGGCGGTCACCCACAGCCGCGCGAGCGGGCCGCCGCCGGTGTCGAGCGCCAGGTGGTCCCCGGTGCGCTTGTCATACCAGCGCGGGCTCATCACCCACGAGTAGTTGCCTCCGTCCAGATCGCGCTTCTGCGGCTTCGGCAGGGTGGTCTGGTTCCAGGGGTGGCGCTTGTCCACGGGGTTCCCGAGCGGGTCCTTGGGGACGAACGTCTCCTCGTTCTGCCAGTCGTCGTAGTAGGAGCTTCCGAGCAGGATCCGGATCCCGAGGTTGATCTCCACGAGGTCTGTCGTCACGAGCTCGCCGTCCACGATGATGCCGGGGGTGACGAACATCTCGTTGCCCCAGTCGTTCATGGTCTTGTACTCGTAGGTGCAGTAGTCCGGGTTGTTGAGTGCCCCCCAGCAGCCCAGCAGGATACGCCGGCGACCGACCTCCTCGTAGCCCGGCAGGGCCTCGTAGAAGAAGTCGAAGACGTCGTCGTTCATCGCCACGACCTTCTTGATGAAGTCGAGGCAGCGCAACAGCCGGGTGAGGTAGTCGGTGAACAGGGTCGGGGTCGCCACCGTGCCGACGCCGCCCGGGTAGACCGTCGAGGGATGCACGTGACGCCCCTCCATCAGGCAGATCATCTCGCGCGTGATCCGGCTAATCACGAGCGACTCCTGGTAGAGCTCGCCGACGAACGGGTTGTACGACCGCATGATGTCGGCGATCGTCCGGTACCCGTGGATCGACCCGCCCGGGGCCTCGGCCTTCTCCGCCTTCTCGAGCACGCTCGGGTTGGTCTCCTTGACCATCTGCTCGCAGAAGTCCACGAACACCAGGTTGTCCTGGAAGATCGTGTGGTCGAAGAGGTACTCCGCCGCCTCGCCGAGGTTGATGATCCACTCGGCCACCGGAGGCGGCTTGACACCGTAGGCCATGTTCTGCGCGTAGATCGAGCAGACGGCGTGGTTGTCGCCGCAGATCCCGCAGATGCGGCTCGTGATGAAGTGCGCGTCGCGCGGGTCCTTGCCCTTCATGAACACGCTGTAGCCGCGGAACAGCGACGACGTGCTCTTGCAGCTGACGACCTCGTTGTTGTCGAAATCGATCTTGGTGTAGATGCCCAGGTTCCCGACGATCCTCGTGATCGGGTCCCACGACATGTCGACGATGTTGCCGGCCTGCGGCTCCACCTTCTCGCGAACGGCCATGGTGTCTCCTCTCCCTCTAGGTAGCTCCGGTCAGGCCTGCTTCCACCGCGTGTCGGCCCCGGTGGTGAGCTCGGCTCGGTTGTGGCGCCACTTCGGCTCCTTGTTGAGCGTCTTGTTCGTGATGCTGCGCAGCTTGCGGATCACCGGTCCGTACATCCCCGTGACCGCGGTCGACACGCCACCTCCCGGGGGCGCGTCCATGAACGGCATGAACTTGTCCGGGAAGCCCGGCATCGTGCAGCCGATGCAGATGCCGCCCACGTTCGGACAGCCGCCGATGCCGTCCATCCAGCCACGCTTGGGGACGTTGCAGTTGACGACAGGGCCCCAGCAGCCGATCTTGACCTGACACTTGGGCGAGTTGTAGTCCTTGGCGAAGTCGCCCTGCTCGTAGTAGCCGGCGCGGTCGCAGCCCTCGTGCACGGTCTTGCCGAAGAGCCACTGCGGGCGCAGCGCCTCGTCGAGCGGGATCACCGGAGCCAGCCCCGCCGCCTGGTAGAGCAGCCAGGTCAGCGTCTCCATGAAGTTGTCGGGCTGGACGGGACAGCCGGGCACGTTGACGATCGGCAGGTCGCCGGCGGAGCGGAAGTCCCAGCCGAGGTAGTCAGCGAGTCCCATAGCCCCGGTCGGGTTGCCGGCCATGGCGTGGATGCCGCCGTAGGTCGCGCACGTGCCGATGGCGACCACGCAGAACGCCTTGTGCGCGAGCTGGTCGATCCACCAGTTGACGGTCAGCGGCTCGCCGGTCGCGGGGTCGTTGCCCATCGAGGTCCAGTAGCCCTCGCCGTTGATCTTCTCGTTCGGGATCGAGCCCTCGACCACGAGCACGAACGGCGCTTCGAGCTCGTCGTTGGCCGCCTGGAAGAACGGCTTCATGAACTCGTCGCCGCCGAGCGTGGGCGACAGGACCTTGTTGTGGAGATGGACCTTGGGCAGGCCGGGGATGGCGCCGAGCAGCACCTCCTCGATCGCGGGCTGGGAGGCGGCGGTGATCGACACCGAGTCGCCGTCGCAGCTCAACCCCTCCGATGTCCAAAGGATGTGGACCTCGTCCACCCCTGCAGGTGCGTGCGCTTCCATCGTCAAGCCCCTCTCGTCGCCAACGCTAGTTCTGATTCTTCTTCCAACTCCAGCGAGTCCACCAGCAGCTCCTCGCCGCGGATCAGCTCGATGTTCAGGCCCCCGCAACCCGTGCAGCACAGCGGAAAGCCGTCCAGCTCGCTCTCGACTCCACACTCGCGGCAGACCCCCGCCGCCGGTACCTCCTCGATCTCGAGCTCCGCGCCCTCGACCTCCGTGCCGACCGCCACGAGCTCGAAGGCGAACTCGAGCGCCGAGGGCACGACCTGGCGCAGATGGCCGGCCCGGAGCGTGACCTTCGCGACCGGCCGTCCGCCCGCATGGCGAGTCGCCACCCGCACCACCGCCTCCGCGATCGAAAGCTCGTGCACGCCCCTCCTCAACAGATCCGCGGAAGCGGATCGCCCACCAGCTGGTCCATCACCCTCTTGCCGCCGAAACCCGTCGCCACCAGGACCATCCCGGGCGGCTCGGTCTTGACCTCGCCGATGTCGGCCGCCCCCTCGCCGCCGGGCACGGCGCGCAGCGCGGCGAGCGCGGCGTCGGCATCCCCGGGCGCGACAAAGGCGACGAGCTTGCCCTCGTTGGCCACGTACAGGGGGTCGATGCCGAGCAGCTCGGAGGCGCCGGCGACCGCGGGCTTAACCGGCACGTCGGCCTCGCGCACGAGGATGGCCACGCCCGAGGCGCGCGCGAGCTCGTTGAGCACCGAGGCCACGCCTCCACGCGTGGCGTCGCGAAGGCAGCGCAGCGACGGCCCGGCCGCGTCGAGCAGGGCGTCGACGGCCGGCCACAGCGAGCGCGTGTCGGACTCGATCTCGGCGTCGAGGCCGAGCTCGCCACGGGCGAGCATGATCGCCGTGCCGTGCTCGCCGACCGGACCCGAGACCAGGACGCGGTCGCCGGGCCGCAGGGCGCTCGGCGAGAGCTGAGCACGCGGATCGCGGCGGCCGACCCCCGTCGTGCAGATGTACATCGCGTCGGCGTGTCCGCGCTCGACGACCTTGGTGTCACCGGTGATGATCTCGACCTCGGCCTCGCGCGCCGCTTGGGCGATCGCCTCCACCTCGGCTCGGAGGTCCTCGGCGGCCAGGCCCTCCTCCAGGATCAGCGACAGGCTCAGCGCCAGCGGTCGCGCCCCGGCCATGGCCAGGTCGTTGACCGTCCCGTTGACCGCCAGCTCGCCGATCGACCCGCCAGGAAAGCGGATCGGCTTGACCACGAACGAGTCGGTGGTCATGGCGAGGTCGAGCCCGCCGACGGAGATCGCGCCGGCGTCGTCCATGGTCGTCAGCGTCTGCGATCCGAAGGCCGGCACGAGCAGCCCCTCGATCAGCGACTGGGTGGCCTTGCCGCCCGCTCCGTGCGACATCGTGATGTGGCTGTCGCGGAACTTGGAGCGCTTGGCGCGCGCCGTCTCGATGATGCCGAGGATGCGCTCCTCGCGGTCGCTCGGCGGCGCCGCGGCCGTGCCTTCCGGGCCCACGCTCACACCACCTCCCGCTCGCGCGCGAAGCGTCCGTAGTTGTAGTAGGCGGCGCATGCCCCCTCCGGCGAGACCATGCACGTGCCGATCGGCCGCTCCGGGGTGCACGCGGTGCCGAACACCTTGCACTCCCACGGCTTGATCACGCCCTTGAGGACCTCGCCGCACTGACACGCCTTGGGGTCGGCGACGCGCACGCCGGGCACCTCGAAGCGCCGCTCGGCGTCGAAGTCGGCGTAGGCCTCCGACAGCTTCAGCGCACTCTGGGAGATGAAGCCGAGGCCGCGCCACTCGAAGTGGGGACGAAGCTCGAAGACCTCGGAGAGCACCTCGAGCGCGCGCGTGTTGCCCTCGTAGGGGACGACGCGGCCGTACTGGTTCTCGACCTCGCAGCGGTCGTCTGAGAGCTGGCGCAGGATCATGTGAATCGACTGCAGCACGTCGAGCGGCTCGAAGCCCGAGACGACGAGCGGCTTGCCGTAGCTCGACGGGATGAACTCGAACGGTCTCGCGCCCACCACGGTGGAGACGTGCCCGGGTCCGATGAAGCCGTCGAGGCGCAGGTCGGGCGAGTCGAGCAGCGCGCGCAGGGGCGGAACGATCGTCACGTGCGAGCACATGCACGTGAAGTTCGGGATCCCCTCGGCCTTGGCGCGCATGAGCGTGAGCGCGGTCGATGGCGCGGTGGTCTCGAAGCCGATCGCGTAGAAGACGACCTCGCGGTCGGGGTTCTCGCGCGCGATCCGCAGCGCGTCGAGCGGCGAGTAGACCATGCGGATGTCGGCGCCCTCGGCCTTCGCGTCGAGGAACGAGCCGTC
>JACCTJ010000110.1 GCA_013812485.1 Thermoleophilaceae bacterium | reverse complement strand
CGTCCGCCGCATCGGCGCAGTGCATGCCGTGGCCAACACGGCCGCCCTCTTGCTCTACGTAGGCTCGCTGCGCGCACGACGGCGCGGTCGGCACGGGCGGGGCGTCGCCCTCGGGCTGATGGGTGTGGGCGCCCTGGCCGCCGGCGGACATCTCGGCGGCCACCTCTCCTACGACAAGGGCGTCGGCGTGAACCAGACCGCCTTCGACGCGCTGCCCGAGGAGTCGACGTCGACCGTCCCGGAGGACGAGGTTCGCGAGGGGGAGGCCACTCGCGCGTCGGCCGGAGACGTCGCCATCCTGCTCTCGCGGCACGAGGGTCGGGTCTACGCGCTGGCCGACCGATGCACCCATCGCGGCGGCAGCCTTGCCGACGGTCCGCTCGCCGACGGCTGCGTGACATGCCCGCTGCACGGAAGCATCTTCCGCCTGGCCGACGGCGCCGTCGTACGCGGCCCGGCGGGGGCGCCCGAGCCGGCTTTCGCCGTTCGCATCGAGGACGGCACCGTCGACGTCCGAGCCGTCGCCTGACCGTTCCGGGCTTTTCCGGCCGGCCCGGCCGCAGCCGTGCCGTCGCCCGGCTCAGGGCAGGAAGGTCACATAGCGCTCGGGGGACCACCGCTCGGGCGGGCGCTTGGCCTCGCGGGGAAGTCCGAGGTGGATCAGGCCGAGCACGCGTTCGTCTTCGGCGAGCCCGACCGCGGCGCGGCCGGAATCCGTGCGCAGGACCTCCGGGGTTCGCCAATAGCCGGCGAGCCCGCGGGCGTGGGCGCCGAGCAGGATCGCGTAGACCGCGCACGCGGCGGCGTGAAGGTCCTCCTCGTCCTGGACCGGGTCGCCGCACAGCGTCGCCGAAGCCACGACGAGCGTCGGGGCCCGGGAGAGCTTGGCGGCCGCCTCGGGCCCCGCCGCCTCCCGCAGGCGCCCGAGTGCCTCGGGCCCGAGAACCCGAAAGCGCCACGGGTTCGTGAGGTTGTGGTTGGGCACCCAGCGGGCGAGCTCGAGCAGCTCCTCGAGCTCCGGCCGCGAGAGCGGGTCGGAGCCGTAGGCCTTGTGGGTCCTGCGGGTGCGGATCGCCTCCTCGAGTTCCACCCGGCGAAGGTAGCGCAGGCCCCGACCGGCTTTGACCCACCGTGCTCGGGCGCGTCTAGGAGCGTTTGCCACCGGCGCAGTGCGGGAACCCGACGCATCCACTGTCGCGTCCGCGGAGCCGAGCGATGCCGGACGGCAACGGCATCGCAAAGGAGGAGGTCCGATGAGGACATCGATCGCGCACCAGAGCATCGAGGAGCTTGGCGGGGCCGGAAGCGTGCTCGTGCGTCAGCGCACGGATCATCAGAGGCTGGACGAGCTGCTCCGGAAGGTGCGCGCCACGGGCGGCACCGAGCAGGATGAGGTGCTCATGCGCGTCTGGCGCCTGGTCTTCCCACACGCCTTTGCGGAGGAGGCCGTGCTGTGGCCCGCGCTTCGCAGGGCGCTGCCCGACGGCGAGGAGTTGACGGTGCAGGTCGAGCGCGAGCACCAAGAGATCAATGACGTCGTCGCGGCCCTCGACCGCAGCCGGCACCACGATCGGGAACGCCCGGAGCTCATCGACCGCGCGATCGTGATGCTGAGCCAGGACGTGCGCGACGAAGAGGACAAGCTCCTGCCGCGTCTGCAGGCGACTCTCGGCCCTCGGGAGCTTCAGCGGCTCGGCCTCGCGTGGGGGATCGTCCGCCGCACCGCTCCGACGCGCCCGCATCCCGTGGTCGCCAGGCGACCGCCGGGCAACGTGCTGGCCGCTCTGCCGTTGTCCGCCATCGACCGAACGCGCGACGTGCTCGACGGCGCCGCACGCCGCGGTCCCGCGCCGGTGGCGTCCGCGGGCCGCGCCGCCAGCCGACTACTGGCCGCGGTGGCCGGCGCGGTAGAGCAGGCCCCGCCGCTGCGTCGCGGCGAGGATCGCAGCACCCACTCGGGGCGCACCGGGCATGAGGGTTGAGCGCCACGCGTACCGCCGGGCTCGCCGCGCACCGCACGACACGCGGGGTGCGCCGATCGAGGAGTCGGTATCGAGGGCAAGGGACTCATCCGGTCGCCGAGCGGGTAGTGACCGGCTCGTGGCTCTGACCAACGCAGCGATCAAGGGAGCTCTCGCCGGCCTGGCGGGCGCGGCGGTCATGACGGCCGGCGAGAAGCTCGAACAGACGTTCACGCGGCGGCCGAACTCGCACGTGCCCGGGCGCACCCTGGCCAACCTTGTCGGACTGCCTCGACCGGACGAGGATCGGTTCGCTCGCAACATGGCCATGCACTACACGGCCGGCGCCATGCTCGGAGCGCTGCGTGGGCTGATGGCAGCCGCCAACCTCAGGGGGCCGCTCGCATCGGTCATGCACGCGCCTGTCCGACTCACCACCGATCAGATCCTCGAGAACGTGAGCGGCGTCGGCGCTCCTCCCTGGACCTGGCCGCGTGACGAGCTCGTGATCGACGTGGTTCACAAGGGGATCTACAGCCTGGCCACCGGCGCGGTCGCCGACGCCACGATCTCCGCGCTGCCGACGAGCTCCGCCGGGCGCGCCCGGCGGGCTCGACGGCTCAAGGGCTTCTCCTAGCGCCCGTGTACCGCAGCTTTACGATCTCCGCCCCCCCGGCGGCCTCCGACGGCCTGCTCGCGTCACTCGAGCGCCTCGATCAGGTCGTGAGTCTCTCGATCGAGCGAGGCGCCTCGGTCAAGCCGCCGGGCGACGTGATCACCGTCCACAGTCTCAACAGCCGGGCCGGTGACGTTCTGAGAGCCGCCGACGAGGCGCACGCGCACGGTCAGGTCTCGATCGCCACGGCGGACGTCGCGAGCCTGGTCGACCGCGAGCACGCCGAGGCGATCGTCAAGGACACGGACGAGGCTCTCTGGGAGGAGACGGAGGCCGGTGTACGTCACCAGAGCCGGCCGACGCACAACTACCTGCTTCTCATGGCCGCCGGGGGGGCAGTTGCGGCGACCGGCTTTCTCTCGACCCCACCGACGCAGACGATCGCCTTTGTCTCGGCCTCGGTCATGGCACCGGGGTTCGAGCCGCTGGCGAAGGTGCCGCTGGCCATCGTCCTCAGGCGCTGGACCATGCTCGTGCGCGGCCTTCGCTCGGCTCTGCTCGGCTATCTCGTGATCATCGTCATGGCGGCGCTCTCATACCTTCTGCTCGAGGCGACGGGGGCCGCCACCCTCAAGAACTTCGTGGGTAACAAGGAGATCGACAAGCTTGCAAACCCGACCTCGCTCGACATCCTCGTGTCCTCCTGCGCCGCCGTCGCCGGAGTGACGATGGTCGCCTCGCGACGGTTCGCCCTGCTCGCCGGACCGCTCATAGCCCTGGCGTTGATTCCGTCGGCCGCCATGGTCGGAGTCTCCGCCGCGGCGGGAGAGGCGGACTTGGTGGCTCAGGCCTCCCTGCGGCTCGGAATCGACGTCGCGCTGGTCTTCGTCTTCGGCTTGATCGTCGCCGGCCTGAAGCAACTGCTCGTCCATCGCCGCAGACCGCTCCGTTAACCGACCTGTCTCGATGAGCGAACCCGACGAGAGCGACGACCTCGGCCGCGAGCCCATGGCTCGCGGAGACGAGGCCCCGCCGAACCACCCGTCGGCCTCAGAGAACGCCTGTCCCGACTGTGATGGCAGCGGTTTTCGCTACGGAGGCGAGTGTGAGACCTGTGCCGGCCGAGGCGTCGTGATCGAGGCGATCGGAGGCGGCTGAGCGCCTCAGATCCCGACGTCCCAGCCGAGGACCGCTCGACGATCAGCGCGAGTCCTCCCGCCTCGGCGGCCATGCTCCTGGCCCTCGCCCGCCCTCGGCGACCCTCCCTCTCCTCCGGAGAGAGCCTCCGCGGCGGCCTTGACGCGCTCTCCGATCGGGGCACCACCGCTGTGGTTCGTCTCGGCCATCGCCCCGGCCCCCGACTTCGCGAGCCCGCGACTGACCATGTAGCCGACCCCGAGGATCGTCGCGTAGAGCCAGACGCGAGGCCCGTCGAGCGTGTCGACCTCGCCCGCACCCTCACCGCTCGAGACGATTCCGGCGATGACCAGACCGAGCAGAGTCAGCAGGAAGACGTAGAACTCGGTCGTCTTGTAGGAGTCCTTCGTCTCGTCGCTGCGCGTGCGGCCTCGCAGCGACTTCGCGAGTCCGCGGCTCACCATGTAGCCCACGGCGAGGATCGTGACGTAGAGCCAGACTCGTCCGGCGTCGAGGTCGTCGATAGCCCCACCGGCGATGATCAGAGCGATGATGAGACCGACGAACGTGAAGAACTCGGTCGTCTTCGTCGCGTGCTTGGTCTCGTCGAGCGCCTGGCGTTGACGGTCTTCGCCTTCGCGCATCGACCGCGTCTCGTCGTGCTCTCTGGTCGTCGTGTTCGCTCCTCTGGGCGGTGGTGCCCGCAGTTCATTGGCGCGATCTGGCCGATCGCGCGCACCGAGCGATGCTGCGCCCAGGCGCCAAACCACGCTGCGCTTCCGAGGATTGAACCGGGGCTGCTCGGGTAACAGCCGATCTCGTGAGCATCGGTCGCGAGATCCTCCGAGAGTACGTGCGCCACCGCCTCTACGGGCGCCATCATCGCCATCGGTCGATGTCGCACCGTTACGTCGGCCCCTTCTCGCTGAGGACGCCGCGCGCTCACCGGCGGACGGAGGTCAGCGGCTGCGGTGCTGCCTGCCGATCCCCCTCGGCGTGCTGGCCGCCACCGGCATGGGCGTGCGTCTCCTACTCGACTCGAGGTCCTAGAGCTTGTTCGCCCTCTTCTCGAACCGACTCGACTGCGTCGGCTCTCGCCTGGTCTCGGCGTCGGGACGCTGATTCTTCTCGGCATCCTGCCGCTCGTCAACAACCTGGGCTGGTTCACCGGTCCGGCGCTCGAGCGGCTGCTCGCCATCCGCAGCCTCGAGTCGCTGCGCCGGCTTCGGCGTCGGGCCGAGCGAGCCGCGCGAAGAGCCGACCGGGTCAGGGACACGTGAGCCCGGCGCGCCGGCGGTTGGGCTGGGCCTTCGCGGCGGTCGTCATCGTTCTCGGCCTCGCCTATCCCTACCTCGGCCCACGTGTGGTGACCGCCCTGACTCGCGATTCGGACGGCTGCCCCGGCGCGTTCGACGTCCCGACCGAGTCGAACAGGTGGGAGACCGAGCGGGCCACGCTGTGTCTTGTGAACGCGCGGCGCGCCGAGGCGGGACTGCCCCCGCTGAGCTCCTCCGAGACCCTTGCTCGCGCCGCGCTCGCCCACTCCGAGGACATGGGGCAGCGCCACTTCTTCGCCCACGACGCCCCGGACGGGACGGAGCCGGCCGAGCGGATTGTCGCCGCGGGCTATTCGCGCGCCGGTGTGAGCGTCGGCGAGAACCTGGCCTGGGGCGAGGAGACGGCGGGAACCCCGGAGGAGATCGTCGAGGGCTGGATGAACAGCCCGGACCACCGCGCGAACATCCTCCGCCCCGAGTTCCGCGAGATCGGCATCGGCCTGGCCTACGAGCCGCCTCAGCCGGTGTCCGGGCGGGTCGCCGTGTACACGACGAACTTCGGGGAGCGGCTGGCGGCGCGCTCCGCGCCCGTCCGCCCGTGACCGTTCCCGAGCCGGTGCTGATGGGCGTGGTCAACGTCACGCCCGACTCGTTCTCGGACGCCGGGCGCCACCTCGACCACGACGCCGCCGCCGAGCATGGTCGCCGGCTCGTCGCCGACGGCGCGGCGATCGTCGATGTCGGCGGGGAGTCGACC
>JACCTJ010000108.1 GCA_013812485.1 Thermoleophilaceae bacterium | reverse complement strand
GGATTGGCCTCGCCATGCGAGGGCTATGCAGGACGGCGTCCTCCGCGCCGGGTCAGGACGCGGCCACCAGCAGCCCGCCCACCCGTCGCGCCAGCCCCTCGCCGCCGCCGCGCATCACGGCGTCGTGGTTCCAGCGGAAGGTCGGCCGCAGCAGCGGCGCGAGCCGGTTCATCCACGGCTTCGTGGTCGAGACGTCCCACTCGTAGATGACGGCCGTCACGCCGTCGCGCTCGAACAGGCGCCAGCGACCGCGGCCCTCGAGCTCTCCGCTGGTGACGCCCTCGATCCGAAATGGACGCTCGACGACGGTGGTGCGGCTCTCGAACTCGACCGCGTAGGGCAGGCGGCTGCGCCATCGCTGTCGCGAGACGCTGCCCACCTTCTGGTCGCCCCCGGGGTCGAGCTCGACGACGCTCACGACCCCCGGCCACCACTCGGGCCAGCGCTCGGCGTCGTAGATCGCCTCCCAGACCGCCACCACCGGCGCCTCGATCAGCCAGCTCGTGAGGAACCGGTATTCCACGGGGCCGCTACCCGTCGAGCGACACCATTACGTGCTTGACCTGGGTGTAGTCCTCGAGCGAGTACATCGAGAGGTCCTTGCCGTAGCCGGATTCCTTGTAGCCGCCGTGCGGCATCTCCGACGCGAGCGGGATGTGGTCGTTGATCCAGACGCAGCCGAAGCGCAGCGCGTTGGCCACGCGCATCGCCCGCGCGACGTCGCGCGTCCAGACCGAGGACGCCAGCCCGTAGCGGGTGCCGTTCGCCCACTCGATCGCCTTCGTCTCGTCATCGAACGGCTGGACCGTGATTACGGGTCCGAAGATCTCGTCCTGGATCATCTCGTCGCCCTGCTCGAGCCCGGCCACCACCGTCGGCTCGAGGTAGAAGCCCGGGAGCTCCGGCTCGTCGCCCCCGGTCACGACCTCGGCCCGGTCCGGCCGGCGCTCGAGGAAGCCCTCCACGCGCTCGCGGTGACGCGCCGAGTTCAGCGGCCCGAGCGTCGTGTCCGCCGCCGACGTGTCGCCCATCACCTGGGCCCTGGCCTGCTCGGCGAGGCCCGACACCACGTCGTCGTACACGCCCTTCCCGGCCAGCACGCGCGTCGCGGCGGTGCAGTCCTGGCCGGCGTTGTAGTAGCCGGTCCCGGCGATCGTCTCAAGCGCGGTCTCCATCTCGACGTCGTCGAAGACGACCACCGGCGCCTTGCCTCCGAGCTCGAGGTGGACGCGCTTGACCGTTTCCGCCGCGGCGCTCGCGATCCACTTGCCGGTGGCGGGCGAGCCGGTCAGGCAGACCATGTCGACGTCGGGGTGGGTCACGAGTGCGGCGCCCGCGGGGTCGCCGTGCCCGGTGACGACGTTCAGCACCCCGCGCGGCAGGATGTCGGCGGCGAGCTCGGCGAGCTTGAGCGTGCTGACGGGCGTCGTCTCCGCCGGCTTGAGCACGATCGTGTTGCCGGTCGCGAGCGCGGGGCCGATCTTCCAGATCGCCATCATCAGCGGGTAGTTCCACGGCGTGATCTGACCGACCACGCCCACCGGCTCGCGGCGGACGATTGAGGTGTAGCCCTCCAGGTACTCGCCCGACGCCTTGCCCTCCATGCAGCGCGCGGCGCCGGCGAAGAACCGCAGCTGGTCCACCATCGCCGGTACCTCGTCCTCGAGGAAGGCGTGGCGCGGCTTGCCGGCGTTCTGGGACTCCAGGTCGGCTAGCTCGTCGGCATGGCCCTCGATCGCGTCGGCAAGCCGCAGCAGCGCGAGCGCGCGCTCGCCGGGCGTCGCGGCGGCCCAGCCGTCGTACGCACGCTGCGCGGCCGCCCGGCGAGCGCGCGCTCGCGCTGCTGCGCCTGGCCGACACCGTCGAGGCCCACGCCGACGAGCTGGCCGCGATCGAGTCGGCCGACGCCGGCAAGCCGCTCGCCTCGGTTATCGAGGACGAGCTGCCCGCGGCCGCCGACCAGCTGCGCTTCTTCGCCGGGGCCGCGCGCTGCCTCGAGGGCAAGGCCGCCGGTGAGTACCTCGAGGGCTACACCTCGTTCGTGCGCCGCGAGGCGGTCGGCGTGGTCGCCCAGATCACCCCCTGGAACTACCCGCTGATGTGGCGATCTGGAAGATCGGGCCCGCGCTGGCCACCGGCAACACGATCGTCCTCAAGCCGGCCGAGACCACGCCGCTGTCCACGCTGCGGCTGGCCGAGCTCGCGGCCGAGCATCTGCCGCCCGGCGTGCTCAACGTCGTCCTCGGACCCGGCGACCCCACCGGCGAGGCGCTCGTGCACCACCACGACGTCGACATGATCGCGGTCACCGGCTCGATCGAGACCGGCAAGGGGATCGCCCGCGCGGCCGCCGACCAGGTCAAGCGCGTGCACCTCGAGCTCGGCGGCAAGGCCCCGGTGTTGGTCTTCGGCGACGCCGACCTCGAGGCCGCGCTCGAGACCGTGGCCGGCACCGGCTACTACAACGCCGGCCAGGACTGCACCGCGGCCACGCGCGTGCTCGCGGCCCGATCGGTCTACGACGACGTGCTCGGCGGCCTCGTCGACCAGGCCGCCGGCTTCGTGCCCGGCGACCTGCGCTCGCCCGAGACCACGCTCGGCCCGGTCAACTCGGCCCGACAGCGCGAGCGCGTCGAGGGCTTCCTCTCGCGTACCCCGAATCACGCGGCGATCGCCACCGGCGGCGGGCGCCCGGACCGGCCGGGCTACTTCCTCGAGCCCACCGTCGTCGGCGGCCTACACCAGGGCGATGAGATGGTCCAGCGCGAGATCTTCGGGCCGGTGATCACCGTCCAGCCCTTCGCCGACGAGGCCGATGCGATCGCCTGGGCGAACGGCACGCCCTACGGCCTCGCCTCCTCGGTCTGGACCCGCGACGTCGCGCGCGCCCACCGCGTCGCCGCCGCCCTGCGCTTCGGCTGCGTGTGGGTCAACGACCACATCCCGCTCGCCGCCGAGATGCCCCACGGCGGGTTCAAGCAGTCGGGCTATGGCAAGGACCTCTCGATGTACTCGCTCGAGGACTACACCGAGGTCAAGCACGTGATGGTCAGACTCGGGGAGTAGGGGCGGCCGGGCGGCCGGCGCCACCGTACAGGTCGCCCGTCAGATAGCGCTGAAGCGTCGGCCCGACGGCGGCGACCACGGTCTCGCGGTCGGCGGAGGCGAGCGGCTCGACCTCGAGCACGTACCGCGCGACGATCAGGCCGGCGACCTGTGACCCGGCCAGCACCGCGCGCAGCTGAGCCTCGGGGCCCGTCACGGCGGCGGCGAGCCGCCCGACCACGCCGCGCTCGATGAACTCGCGCAGCATCGCCGCGGCCGTATCGTGCGAGCTCGCCGACCGGATCACGATCAGCAGCGCGGCGCGTGCGTGCGGACCGTCCCACGCCTCGAGGGCCCCGCGGACGAGGCGCTCGCCGAGCCCCTCGAGGCCGCCGCCGAGCGCGCCGCCCACGATCTCCGCCGGGTTGAAAGGAAGCGCCATCGCCGCGGCGAAGAGGCCCTCCTTCGTACCGAAGAAATAGTGCACGAGCGCCGCATCGACCCCGGCATCGGCGGCGACGGCGCGCATGGTCGTCGCGCCGTAGCCGTGCTCGGAGAAGCGCGTGCGGGCCGCGCCCAGGATCTGCTCGCGCGTCCGCGAACCGCCGGCGCGCCGCCCCGGTCCGCTCCGGCGAGACTGGCCTCCGTCCGTCATCGCGCCGCTTTGCGACCCGTGCTTGCAGGGTTATTCATCGTGGGTTGAAATGTAGCGGCGCGGGGTGGTACGATTATTTCATCGCTCGATGAACTAACGCGAGGAGCGGCATGACGACCACCGTCCCCCAACCACAGACCGTCCGGCAGGAGACCACGAGCTGCTGCATCGCCGGGTGCGGCCCGGCCGGTGCGGTGCTCGGGCTGCTTCTCGCTCGAGCGGGAGTCGATGTCCTCGTGCTCGAGAAGCACGAGGACTTCTTCCGCGACTTCCGCGGCGACACGATCCACCCCTCGACCCTTCAGGTGATCGACGAGCTCGGCCTCGGCGAGCGCTTCGCGGCGGTTCCGCAGCAGCGGGTGTCACAGCTCGCGGCGCTGACCGACGAGGGCATGGTCACGGTCGCCGACTTCTCCAGTCTCCACGTCGCCCATCCGTACATCGCCTTGGTACCCCAGTGGGACTTCCTCGACTTCCTGACCGATGCCGCCGCCGAGCTCCCGAGCTTCGAGCTGAGAATGAGAGCCGAGGTCGTCGACGTGCTCGAGACGCGCGGACGTGTGTCGGGCGTGCGCTACCGCGCGGACGATGGCCTGCACGAGGTCGGGGCGACGCTGACGGTGGCCACGGACGGCCGCGACTCCGCCGTACGCCGAAGCGCCGGTCTCGAGCCGGTCGCCTACGGCGCGCCGATGGACGTCCTCTGGTTTAGCCTCTCGCGCGAGGAGACCGACCCCGACGAGACCTTCGCCCGGGTCAGCGCCGGGCATATCGTGGCCATGATCCAGCGTGGCGACTACTGGCAGGTCGGCTACGTCATCCCCAAGGGCGCCGAAGCAGCACTCCGCCGGCGGGGGATCGAGACCCTGCGGGCATCTCTGGCCGATCTCATGCCGGTGTTCGCCGGGCGAACCGAGCGCGAGCCGGCAAGCTGGGACGAGGTGAAGACGCTCGAGGTGCAGGTGAACCGCCTACGCCGCTGGCACAGGCCGGGACTGCTGTGCCTCGGCGACGCGGCGCACGCCATGTCGCCCGTCGCCGGAGTGGGCATCAATCTGGCGGTGCAGGACGCCGTCGCCGCGGCGAACCTGCTCGCCGAGCCGCTCGTGCGGGGGACCCTGACCGAACGTGATCTCGCGCGGGTCGGTCGACGCCGATGGCTACCCACGATGGTCACCCAGGCCTTTCAGCGAGCCGTGCAGCGGCGCGTGCTCGAGCCGGTGCTGCGAGGAGGCGGAGGCGCCGCGCCGCGCGTCCTGCGATCGCTCGCCCGCATCCCGCTGCTACTGCGCATCCCTGCACGCCTGATCGGCTTGGGCGTGTTGCCGGAGCACGTCCGCGTCCGAGCGACCACGGCCGGCGCTCGCGGCGGTCGAGCGTGATCCGCGCGACCCGGCCCGTCACCTTGTAGGTGAGCGTCCGCGTACTCGGTCACGCCGACCGAGGCGGCTCGACTGCGTCGGGCCGGTCGATGGCGTCGAGGCGCCCGACGATCTCGCCCGCGTGGCGCACGAACGCCCGCGCATCGAACACCGCATCGAGGTCGAGGTCGGGCGCCGCGCCCGCGAGCAGCTCGCGGAAGGGCGTGCTCGTGTTCCATGCGAGTTGCGCGTTCTCCTGCACGATCCGGTAGCCCTCGTCGCGCGAGCGTCCCGACTCGACGAGCGCGAGCAGCGCGCGCTGTGAGTAGAGCGCCCCGTGCGTGGCCTCGAGGTTGTCCCGCATGCGCTCGGCCCGGACGGTCATGCCGCTGACCACGCGGGTGGCGAGCGACTGCGCGTAGTCGAGGGTGATCGTCGCGTCGGGGAGGACGACGCGCTCGACCGAGGAGTGCGAGATGTCGCGCTCGTGCCACAGCGCCACGTCCTCGATCCCGGCCTGCGCGTAGCCCCGCAGCAGCCGCGCCAGCCCGGTGATCCGCTCGGTGACGATCGGGTTGCGCTTGTGGGGCATGGCCGAAGAGCCCTTCTGTCCCTGCCGGAAGGGCTCCTCGACCTCGCGCACCTCGGTGCGCTGGAGGTGACGTACCTCCGTGGCGAAGCGCTCGAGCCCCGCGCCGGCGAGCGCGATCGCGCTCAGCAGCTCGGCGTGGCGGTCGCGGGCCACGACCTGGGTCGAGACGTCCTCGCGCGCCAGTCCCAGCCGGTCGAGCACCGTGGCCTCGACCCCGGGCCCGTTGGCCGAGTAGGTGCCGACCGCACCCGAGAGGGCGCCGACCGCCACTCCCGCGAACGCCCGCTCGAGGCGCTCGAGGTTGCGCTGGGCCTCGAAGGCGAAGCCCGCGAGCTTGACCCCGAAGGTCGTGGGCTCGGCCTGAACGCCGTGCGTGCGCCCGACGCAGAGCGTGTCCACGTGCTCGCGGGCCCGCTGGACGAGCGCGTCGCGGTAGGCGCGGGCGCCCGCGAGGCAGATCTCTCCGGCGGCGCGGAGCTGAAGCGCCAGAGCGGTGTCGAGCACGTCGGAGGAGGTCAGGCCGTGGTGGACCCACCTCCCCGGCTCGCCGACCGAGGAGGCGACTACGTCGACGAAGGCCGCCACGTCGTGGTCGGTGACCCGTTCGCGCTCGTGCACTGCCTCGACGGTGAAGGCGGCGCGGCCGCGGATCGCCTCCGCGTCCTCGCGCGGTACCTCGCCCCGGGCGGCGAGCGCGTCGATCACCGCGAGCTCGACCTCGAGCCACGTCGCGAACCTGCGCTCCTGTGACCAGACCGCGCCGATGTCCGGGCGCGTGTAGCGCTCGATCACGGGCGCGGGGCGCCGGCGCTCACGCGGCGATGATCCGCGCGGCGAGCACGGCGGCGTTGCGCGCGCCGTTCACCGCGACGCAGGCCACCGGCACCCCGGGCGGCATCTGGGCGATGGCGAGCAGGGCGTCGAGCCCGCCGGCCACCGAGCTCGAGCTCGTCAGCGGCACGCCGACCACGGGCAGGTCGGTGTGCGCGGCGACCACGCCGGGCAGGGCGGCGGCCAACCCCGCTCCGGCGATGATGACCCGCAGCCCGCGCATGCGGGCGTTGCGCGCGTACTCGGCGACCACGTCGGGATCGCGATGCGCGCTCATCACGCGCGTCTCGTGGCGAATGCCGTGCTCGTCGAGCTCGCGCCCGGCGGGCTCCATGGCCGGCATGTCGCTCTTAGAGCCCATGACGATCCCGACCCGCGGCGCGTCGACCTCGAGCTCGTCGAACTGACTCCGGACCTCGGTCTCGGTCACCACCTCCGGCGGGGCGGGGGCGCCACGCGGATCGGTCACGCCTGCACCCTCTCTGCCGCCTCGGCGGCGATGTCGCGCCGCAGCTGGCGGCCGTCGAACTCGATCCGGTCGGCGGCCGCGTAGGCTCGCTCGCGGGCCTCGGTGAGCGTCGCCCCGCTGGCGGTCACGTTGAGCACGCGGCCACCCGCGGTTACGAACCCGCCCCGCCCGTCGGTGGCCGTCCCCGCGTGGAGAACCTCGACACAAGGCTCGGACTCGGCCGCCTCGAGGCCGGAGATGCGGTCCCCCAGCGAGGACGACGCGGGGTAGGCGCCCGAGGCGAGCACGAGGGTGACCGCGGGCTCGGGCGACCACTCGATCTCCGTGCCCTCGAGTCCGCCCGGCCGGACGGCGCGCTCGAGCAGGTCGAGCAGGTCGGAGCGCAGTCGCGGAAGGACGCACTGGGTCTCAGGGTCGCCGAAGCGACAGTTGAACTCGAGCGTGCTCGGGCCGGCCTCGGTGAGCATGAGCCCGGCGTAGAGGACGCCGTGGTAGGGCGTACCGCGCCGGCGCAGCTCTTCGACCACCGGCTGATGGATCACGCTCACGAGCTCCTGCGCCCGCTCGGCATCGACCTCGGCCACCGGCGAGTAGCTGCCCATGCCGCCTGTGTTGGGTCCGCGGTCGCCGTCGCCGATCCGCTTGAAGTCGCGTGCGGGCGCCATGGCCACCGCGCGCTCGCCGTCGCAGAGCGCCAGCAGCGACAGCTCCTCGCCCTCGAGGAACTCCTCGAGCACGACGGTGGTCTCGCCGAAGCGGCGCTCGAGGAAGAAGCCGTCGAGGGCGGCGCGGGCCTCGGCCTCGTCCTCGCAGACGACCACGCCCTTGCCGGCGGCGAG
>JACCTJ010000103.1 GCA_013812485.1 Thermoleophilaceae bacterium | reverse complement strand
ACCGAGATCGGCGACTACGTGGTCACCTACCGCGAGCCCACCGCGCGCTTCCTCGACGACCGCTCGGGCACCGGCGCGCCGATCACCTTCGGCGCCGTGCTCGACGTCCGCAACCTGAACGGCGACGAGCGCTTCACCCTCAACCCCTCGCGCAACTACTACGCGGCCTCCGAGGGCGGCGGTCCCATGGGCACCTTCGGACGCTTCTTCCAGGGCGAGTCGACCACGGAGGTCGACGTGCGCTGGGGCGTGCGCCGCGATGTGTGGATGGCCGTGCAGCCCGACCTACGCGCCCTGATTGGGCCGATCAAGGAGGCCAACCGCCGCTTCGCCGGCCTGCCCGGCGAGGCGCAGGCGCTCGTGCTCGCGGCGATCGTCGAGCGCTACCGGCGCGACACCCCGTCGGCCACCTTTCGCACGCTCGTCTCCCCGATGATCGCCTGGATCTGGATCGGCGGGGGGGTCGTGCTGCTCGGCGCCCTGCTCGCGCTGTGGCCGACCGCGGGGGCGCGCGAGCGGCGGGTGACGAGCCTCTACGCGGCGCGTCTCGGACGCGAGCTCTCGCGGGCTTAGGCCTTCGCTCTCCTCCGGGCCTCCGCTCCGCGCCGGTCTCACGCCGCGGGCTCCGGTCACAATAATCATCGTGGAGTACGCGCTCGCTCTGCTCATCCTCGCCGCCCTGGTCGCCGTGTTCGTCAGCGTTCCGCTGCGCCGCGACGAGATCGCGGCCGACGCCGCGGCCGCCGACCGACGCGCCGAGCTCGAGGCCGCCAAGGAGGCCAAGTACCGCGAGATCCGCGATGCCGAGCTCGACTTCCGCATGGGCAAGGTCTCCAAGGCGGACCACCGCGCCACGGACCGCGAGTTACGCGGCCAGGCGATCGAGATTCTCGAGCGGCTCGACGCGCTCGAGCCGGAGACGGCTGGGCGACCGGCCGGGGAAGCCCGCTAGGAGGCGGTCGCTGGCTCTCTGGAGCGCCGTCTGTGGCCGTGCCCGCGATCCAGGCCGATCAGGCGATCGAGGGAAGCCGCCCCCGGCCCCATGAGAAGCAGCGCGAGGAAGGCCGCGATGTAGGCGAGGTCGAGCTCCGCGCCGGCGGCCATCTGCGCGATCAGTCCGACCTTGACCTTCACGAGCACGATCGCGACGATCAGGTCGATGGTGAGGACGAGTGCCACCAGCCGGGTGAGCAGCCCGAGGATGAGCAGGACCCCGCCGACGAGCTCCGCGAAGGCGACGATGTAGCCGAAGACGACCGGCGCGGGCACGCCGAGCGGATCGAGCGCCCCCCGGCCGAAGCCCGCGGGGCCGATCGTCGTCAGCTTCTGAAACCCGTGCGCGGCGATCAGGAAACCTACGATCACGCGCAGGAGGAGCAGTCCGAGGGTGTCGAAGCGGCGGGTCAGAGCGACCATGTCGATCTCGTCCCCGGCTTCGTCGCGTCAAACCCCCGCTACGCTCTGCGGCGTGGAGGTCGCCCTCAGCGCCCTGCAGATCTTTCTGGCGGTCATCCTGATCGTTCTGATCCTGCTGCACTCCGGCAAGGATGCCGGCCTGTCCGGTGCCTTCGGCGTTGGTGGGGGCGGCGGCCGCTTCGGCGGCGGGGCGCTGCTCGAGCGCAACCTCACGCGCTGGACGATCGGGTTCGGGATCGTCTTCGTCGTCAACGTCGTCGTTCTGCTGAAGATCTAGGCTTCTCCAGCGTCCTCGGCGCTCGCGAAGTTCGCTCTCCCTCAGCCCGTAAAGCGCAGGCCGTCGACGCGCAGGGCCGGACAGACGGTCCCCGTCGCGAAGCGGCGCCCGTAGAACTCGCCCTCGCTCGTGAGCACGGGCTGGGCCGAGAGCTCCTGGGTGCGCTCGAGCACCCCGAGCACCCCGTCGGTGAAGCGCAGGTCGGCGAGCGGGCGCGTGACCTCTCCGTCCTCGATCAGGAACGTTCCGTCGCGGGTGACTCCCGTCAGCAGCGTCTCCTTGGGCCGGACCGCGTTCGTGTACCAGAGGCGGGTCACGTAGACGCCTCGCTCGATCGGGCGGCAGAGCTCCGCCTCGTCGGCTGCGCCGCCTCCCACGAGCACCAGGTTCGTCGGCTCCGGGCCCTCGGGGGCGCCTCCCGGGGCGAGCGCATGGGCGGTCGACTCGGCGCCGTTCCCGGCCAGGGAGGCGCTGCGACGGTCGTGCACCACGCCACGCGCGACGCCGTCCTGGATCAACGGCAGCGGCGCCTTGGGCACCCCCTCGAGATCGAAGGCCCGCGGCAGTGTGCCCGGATAGCGCGGAGAGTCCGACAGGTTGATCCGCGGGGCGGCCACGCGCTGCCCGAGGCGGCCGGAGAGCGCACTGCGCCCCTCGGCCACGGCCAGTCCGTTCAAGCTCAGGTGGCCGAGCCAGCCGAGAAGCTCCCCGACCGCGAGCGGCTCGAGCACGACGGGATACTCCCCCGGCGGCAGGTGCGCGGGCTCGGCGCCCTGGCCGCCGAAGGCCGCCTTGAGCGCGGCCCGCTCGGCCAGGCCGTGTCCGTCGAGGGCCTTCGAATCGGTCGCCGCGGAGGCTGCGTAGCCGCTGCGCCCGCCCGGCGCGATCGCCGTCACCTTCATGAACGCGTCGGTGAGGAGGTCGGAGACGGCGACGCCGCTCGTCGAGGCGATCGCGACCTCGGTCTCCGCGGCCGTCCACACCCCGTGGGCCTCCGTTCCGTGCGCGGCGGCGGCGGCGAAGGCGGCCTCGAGAGCGGCGCCCCCCCGGGCGGGGGCGAGGAAGGCGGTCTCCCCATCGTGGCCGGCGTGTGCCCGTACCGGGGTCGGGGCCGGGAGACCCGGGTACGGCCCAGGCGCACGGTCGCGCTCGCCGCCACCCGCGGCCGCCGCGGCCGCGCGCTCCGCCGCCCGCGCACAGGCAGCGAGACCGTCGTCGTCGGTCCGGTTGGTGCTCGCCCCGGCGACGTGCCCGTCGCGGACCACGGTGATATCGACCGTCAGGTCCTCTATGCCGGTGGCCTGCGTCGGGCGCGAGCGCGCGAAGCGCAGCAGCAGGGAGCGCTCCGAGGACACGGTGGCCTGCGCGCCGTCGCCCGAGCGAACGCCGGCGAGCGCCCGCTCCGCGAGCTCGAGCGGAGCCTCGGCCACGGTCAGGCCACGCCGACCGCAACGTCGCGGAAGCGCGCCGGCGCCGTCCCGTGCGAGACCCGCATGAGCTGTCCCGGCTCCCCCTTGCCGCAGTTGACCACTCCCCACAACCGCCACTCGGGCGCCGAGCAGACCGCGTCGAGCCCGGCCCAGAACTCCGGCGTCACCCCGGCGTAGCTCGGGTTGCGCAGCATCCGCCGCCGCTCGCCGTCGACGATCTCCCACGCGACCTCGGTGGCGAACTGGAAGTGCAGGCGGCGAGAGTCGATCGACCACGAGCGGTTGGTCTCCATCAGGACCCCGCGCTCGGTCGCGGCGACGAGGTCGTCGAGCGAGCCGGCGTCGCCGGGCTCGAGGTTGACGTTGGTCATCCGCACCACGGGCTGGCGGTCGAAGCCGCTCGAGCGCATGCACCCCCCCGAACGCTCGAGCCCGACCTCCGTGGCCGACTCGCGCGAGGAGAGGAAGCCGCGCAGGATGCCGTCGCGCACGATCTCGACCCGCCGGGCGGCCACGCCCTCGTCGTCCCAGCCGAAGGTCCCGAGCCCGCCCGGCGCCGTCGCGTCGGCGCTCACCTGCATGAGCGGCGACCCGTAGCGGCGCATTCCGGCGTCGTCGGGCGAGAGGAAGCTGGTGCCGGCGTAGGAGGCCTCGAGCCCGAGCACCCGGTCGAGCTCGATGGCGTGGCCGATCGACTCGTGGACCTGGAGGGCGAGCTGCTGACCGTCGAGGATCAGGGTTGTGCGCTCGGCCGGACACGCGGGAGCGGTGAGCAGAGCGATCGCCTCCTCGGCGACCCGCGGGGCGTGGCGGACGAGGTCGAGGGCGGCGAAGTGCTCGTAGCCGGCGCGGGCGACGTCACCGCGGAAGGAGGCCGGATACGAGCGGACCTGGGTCTCGCCGTCGCTGACCGCGACCGCCGCTATGCCGCCGCCGCAGTCGACCGTCCGCTGCTCGCACAGGGCGCCCTCGGTCGAGGCGAACAGCCGCTCCTCGGACCAGGCCTGGAAGTGGGCGCTCGTGACCGCGACGGCCGCCTCGCCGCGCATGGCTGCGTCGCCGGCGAGCAGGGTCTCGAGCTTCTCCTCGGTCGGGACCTCGAAGGGATCTCGCTCGCAGGGGCCCTCGTAGCGCCCGCGGGCCGGCGGCTCGGCGGTCAGGGGCGTCGGAGCGGCGCCAGGCTGCGCCTCGGCTACCTCGAGCGCACGCGCGAGCGCGGTCTCGAGGCCGTCGCGGGTGAGCTCGCGCGTGGCCACGAAGCCCCAGCCGCCGCCCCGGCGCACACGGATCCCGGCCCCCTCGGCCTCGTGGCGCTCGAGCTCGTCGATGCGCCCGTTGCGGGTGGAGATCGACTCCTCGTTCGAGTGCACGATGCGGGCGTCTGCGTAGTCGCAGCGCTCGGCGGCGGCGTCCATGAGGTCTGAGAGGAGGTCGCGCACGGGGCGGCGCAGGCTACCCGGGCGAGCTTTTTCGCCTCGGCCCGCACTTGCTCAGCCGGTCGCGCATCAGGCGCGTCCCCGGGCCGACTGTTGA
>JACCTJ010000080.1 GCA_013812485.1 Thermoleophilaceae bacterium | reverse complement strand
CGGGCGAGGGCGGGAGCGGCTCGGTGAGCAGCAGGCGCCGGCCGCCGCGGGTGAGCACCACTCGCAGGCAGCCGTCGAAGCGGGCCCCGCCGCGAGCGGAGAGCAGCTCGCTCGCCTCGCGCTCGAGATCCTCGCGCGGGATCCCGTCCCCGAGCAGGAGGTTGGCGGCCGAATGCACGAGCCGGTCGAGGTGGTCGGACAGGGCGAAGGGACGCCCGTCGTAGACGCGGATCACCTCGAAGGCTCCATCGCCCCGGAGGAAGCCGTCGTCGAGGACTCCGATCACGGTCTCGGCGGCCGGGGCGATCGTCCCGTCGAGGCACGCGAGCTCCCCGGAGGCGGCGACGGCGGCGGGCGTTGGTTTGTCGGTCAAGAAGTCGAGCGGGCGGAGCGCTGTGCCGGGCCACTCGGCCGGCGGCTCCGGAAGTGGGCCGTGTAGGAATCGAACCTACAACCTTGGGATTAAGAGTCCCCTGCTCTGCCAATTGAGCTAACGGCCCCGGGGCCGGAGGCAGGCGCAGCGCGCCTGTCCGAGGATCGCCAGTCTAGGCGCTCCGGGTGGGAGCGCCGGGCGGGGCCGGGTCCTACTCCGCCGCGATCGAGTAGGCGCGTGAGCCCCTGGCGGCGCGGAAGGTCGCTCCGGCGCGATCGACCGTCACCTCGGGCGAGGACCCCGGCACCGGCGGTCCGTCGGTCCGCCGCGCGCGCGCGCCGGCGGGCAGCGGGAGATCGAGGCGCATCGTGCCGTTCCCGTCGGAGTCGATGCGCACACGCAGCCTACGCGCCCCGTCGAGACGCGCCCGCGGCCCGTCGATCGTCGCCCTCGCCAGGTTCTGGAGCTGGACGGAGAGCGAGTTGGCGCGAGGCCGCGCCGGGATGGCGGTCCAGCGGGTTCCATCGACCGCGCTCGGCGCCGGGGGACCGCCGCCGGCGGAGGTGACCGGGGCGGTGCGCGGAGTCGCGTCCTCGCCGAAGGCCTGGCTGATGGCGTCGATCTCGGCCCGGGCCGGACTCGTCTTCGGGTTGCGGTTGCGGTCGCGAGTGTTCAGGCCCGAGACCCAGTAGGCGTGGTCCTGGACCAGGCCGAGGTCGGGGCGCTGTGTGTCGGGCATGATCGCGTGGTTGACGCGGCTCGGCGCCCGCTTGACCCGCGAGCGGCCGAGGAAGTTCTTCGCCGCCTCCCACTCGTCGAGGACGGCCAGCGTGAAGTGCTGGCCCGGAAAGGTCCACAGCTGGCTGCGCAGGCCGAGGCGGCCGAAGCGCCGCTGCTGGGCGCGGGGGCCCGGGTAGGGCACGAGCTCGTCCATCAGCGCGACCCAGTTCATGTGCGGGACCCAGCGCGCGTTCTCAAGCAAGCGGTTCGAGTTCGTGTCCTGGGTGCTGCGCCCGAGCTCGGGGTTGAAGGGCGGGGCCGGGGGCACCCAGCCGCCGCGAGCGGGCGGGCCGACGGTGGTGAACGCGCGGCCGAAGAGGTCGGGGTAGAGGACGCCGAGCCGGTAGGTGCCGTAGCCGCCCATCGAGTAGCCGGTGAGCGCCACCCGCTCCGCGTCGAGCCGGAAGTTCCTGGCCACGTCGCGCCAGACCTCGAAGAAGTCGACCTCGCCCTCGCCGGTGTACCAGCCGTTGGCCCCGCGTCCGAGCGGCGTGGCCACGAGATTACTGCGCTCGTCGCCGAACTGCCGCAGCTGGGTCGGGCTGAAGACCCCGTACTGGGTGTAGGTGGCTCCCAGCGAATGCAACGAGAAGGTCATCCCGCGCGGGCGGCCTGAGGTCTTGGTGCTCGGGACGCGCAGGAAGTACGGCTGGAGGCGACCGCCGTAGGAGGGGAAGCGGTCGCGGAAGCCCTCGGGCACCTCCAACGACGAGGACATGATGCGCGCCTGGTTCTGGCGTGGGGCGTGGAGGGTGTCGTCGGCCCCGCCGGCCAGGCGGCCGAAGTCGACGTCGGCGTGGAAGCCGGCGGTCGAGGGCGTCGACAGCGGGCTCGCGCGCTTGAGCCGCGCGGCCTGCTTGGTCTCGAACCAGTTCCCGAGCCCGACGTTCTGGCCGTAGCGGGGGTTGGGCCTGCTCGAGAGCGGCTCGTCGAAACGGAAGGCGAGGTTGAACACGCCGGGAGCGCCTTCGGTCCGGTCGCCAGAGCCGGGCTCGGTCGCGGTGGGGGGCCCCGGGCGGATCTGCTTGAAGCCGTTGCGGGCCGAGCGCAGTCCGGCGCCGGCGGCGTAGCGCCAGGTCGCGCCGCCGGGGTTCATGACCGAGCGCGGCACCCGAATGGTCATCTGGTTCGTGCGGCGGTTGATCGTCACCTGGTCGCCGTCGAGCGACTCTTCGCCCTCGAGCTCACCGGTCGCCGGGTCGCGGCGATAGACCCTGCCCCCCGTTCCCCACGCCGTGACGAAGCGGTCGAGCCCGGGTGAGGAGACGCCGGCGCCGCCCGGCCAGAGCACTCTTGCGCCCCCGCTGCGGTTGGTGTCGATGCCGATCCCGACGATGGCGTCGTCCTTGGCCTTCACGGTGTTGAGCGTGACCCGGTAGAGGATCGCGCCGCGCGTCGGCTTGACGCGGAGCTCGACCAGGTCGGCGGCGTTCTGGGCGAAGCGCGCGGCGGTCGGGTAGAAGACGTTG
>JACCTJ010000049.1 GCA_013812485.1 Thermoleophilaceae bacterium | reverse complement strand
GGCAGGTAGTGGTCGCGGTACCAGTCCATGTCGGCCTCCTCCAGGTAGAAGCCCTCGGCGAAGCGCCGGTAGGAGGGATGCTTGACCGACAGGTCGATCACCGGGTAGATCAAGAGCTGCATCGCGGCTACCGGGCCGCCGCCGTCGCGGGCGAGCCGGCTCACGACCGCGGCGAGGTTGCCGCCGGCGCTGTCGCCCCCGACCGCCACCCGACCCGGATCGGCGCCCAGGTCGGCGGCGTGCTCATGGGCCCAGCCGAAGGCGGCGAGGGCATCCTCGACGGCGGCCGGGAACCCGCGCTCGGGCGCGCGGCGGTAGTCCACCGAGAGCACGAGCACGCCACCCTCGGCCGCCAGCAACCGGCAGGGCACGTCGTGAGTATCGAGATCGCCGCTGACCCAGCCTCCCCCGTGGAGGTAGACGAGCAGGGGCCGCGCCTCGCCAGTCTCGGCCCGGTACGGCGTGTAGAGCCGGGCGCCGATGGGCCCGGGAAGCTCCAACTCCTCGATCTTCTCCACGGGCGGCGGCGTCCCCGCCAGGACGGCGGTGCTGCGCCGCATCCGCTCCCGCGCCATATCCGGGGTCATGGAGCTCTTCGGAGGCTGGGGGGCGAGCCTGAGCAGCCGCAGGAGGACCTGGACGTCGAGGTCGAGCTCCTGCCCATCGACGCGGGTCGGGGCGCCGGCCAGCGCCCGCTTGGCCACCGCAGGAAGCGCGGGGAGCGCCCGCAGGAGCAAGACCTGAGCGCGCTCGGCCGGGGAGAGCGAGAAGGCGACCACGCCCGGCCGACGCTACTCCATGGGCTCCCCGGGGCGCGTCGTAGAATCAAGTCCAGGCCGCGCGAGCAGCTCGCGCGGCCTTCGCCATGCCATGTCGCTGAGAAGCCTCCTCACCTACGCCCACGACGACCCCTCCGTGACGGCCCTCGCCGAGGCCGCTCGCGAGGCGCCCCAGCGCGCGTTCGTCTCGAGCAGCCTGCGCCCGTATCTGCTCTCGGCCCTGCTCGACCTCGATCCGCAGCGCCCGGCGCTGGTCGTCGCCGGTGACGACCGGGCCGCACGCGATCTCGCGGCCGACCTGAAGGCCTTCCTGCGCCCGCGCCCTGTCCGTCTTTTTCCCGCGCGCGGTGTCCAGTACGAGTCGCACCTCGCGCCGCCGCCGCACCTCGTCGGTCTGAGGATCGCCGCGCTCGACGCGCTGCTCGACGCCGGCGGGCCGAACGGCGCGGGCGCCACGACCGCCGCCCCCAACGGCTCGAACGGCGCGGGCGCCACGACCGCCGACGGCGCTCCAGTGGTCGTCGCCTCGGTCGCCGCCCTGGCCGAGAAGGTCCCCGACCCCGAGCTGCGCCCGCACGGCTTTGCGCTCGAGCGCGGCGAGCTCGTCGATCTCGACGAGGTCGGTGCGCAGCTCGCGGCCTGCGGCTACGAGCGCGTCGAGCAGGTCGAGGAGCGCGGGCAGTACGCGGTGCGCGGCGACATCCTCGACGTCTATCCGGCGACCGAGGAGCGGGCGGTCCGCTGCGAGCTCTTCGACGTAGAGATCGAGCGGCTGACCTTCTTCTCGACCTTCACCCAGCGCTCGCTCGAGGAGGCCGAGCGGGTGGAGATCGCGCCCGCCGCCGAGCTGGCCCCCGAGCACCGCGAGCTCGCCGAGCTCGCGGCTGGGGAGGAGAGCGATGCGCGCCCCGACATCGCCGAGATCCTCCCCGTGGACCGCTTCCGCGACGTCCTCTCGCTGCTGCCCCCGGGCGCGCTGGTCGCGGTCGCCGCGGAGGAGGAGCTCGCGCCCGCGCTCGCCGACACCTGGGAGGACGTCACGACGAGCTTCCACGACGCCGACGCCCACCACCTCTATCTCGCGCCCCAGGCCCTCAGCGGCGCGCTCGCCGCTCGAGCCGCGTTGAGCCTCTCAAGCATCTCCGGCGACCAGCCGCACGCCTTCCGCGCCCAGGCCGCCGACTCGGCCGCGCGCTCGTTGCGCGAGGCCGAGCCCGAGCTCGAGAAGCTCGTACGCTCGGGATACCGCACGATCGTCGCCTGGTCGCGCCGCGGCGAGGCCGAGCGCGCGGCCTACAACCTGGCCCGTGTCAAGGCGCCGTTCCTGGACGGCAAGGCTGCACCGCAGCAGCCCGGCGTGGTCTTCGCCTCGGCCAGCCTGCGCGAGGGCTTTCTCGCCCCCGGGCTCAAGCTCGCCGTGCTCCCGGAGCACCGGCTCCTGCGCCGCCGGCGCTCCCGCGAAGGCCCCGGCGGGCCGCGCGCGGCGGGCGGTGGCTCGGCGATCCGCTCCTTCACCGATCTACGCTCCGGCGACGCGGTTGTCCACGAGGATCACGGGATCGCCCTCTTCACGGGCTTCGACACGCGCACGGTGGCGAGCGTGACCCGCGACTACCTCCAGCTCGCCTACCAGGGCGGTGACAAGGTCCTCGTCCCCTCCGACCAGCTCCACAAGATCTCGCGCTACGTCGGGGCCGAGGCCGGCGACCCGCCGCTCTCGAAGCTCGGCGGCAAGGCCTGGGAGCAGATGAAGCTGCGCGCCCGCCGCGCCGCCCAGGCGCTCGCGGGCGAGCTCATCAACCTCTACGCCGAGCGAAAGCGCCGCGCCGGCCATCCCTTCCCGGTCGACGGCGAGTGGCAGCGCGACTTCGAGAGCGCCTTCCCCTTCCGCGAGACCCCCGACCAGCACGCCGCCATCGAGGAGACCAAGGCCGACATGGAGGAGGCCCGGCCCATGGACCGCCTCGTCTGCGGCGACGTCGGCTACGGCAAGACCGAGGTCGCGCTCAGAGCCGCCTTCAAGGCTGCCGCCGACGGCCGTCAGGTGCTGTTTCTGGTGCCCACTACCGTGCTCGCCCAGCAGCACTTCGGTACGTTCACCGAGCGTCTGCGCGACTACCCGTTCCGGATCGAGATGGCGAGCCGCTTTCGCTCCGCCAAGGAGGTCAACGTCGCCCTGCGCGACTTCTCCGACGGCAAGGTGGACATCCTGATCGGCACGCATCGCGTGCTCTCGCGCGACGTGCGCCCCAAGGACCTCGGCCTGCTGATCCTCGACGAGGAGCAGCGCTTCGGGGTCAAGCAGAAGGAGCTGCTGCGCCAACTTCGCCTGCGCGTCGACGTGCTGGCGCTGTCGGCGACCCCGATCCCGCGCACCCTCCAAATGTCGCTCGCCGGCCTACGCGACATCTCGGTCATCGAGACTCCGCCCGAGGGCCGGCGGCCGGTCAAGACCTACGTCGGCGAGTACGACGAGGAGCTCGTCAAGCAGGCGATCGAGCGCGAGCTCTCCCGCGGCGGGCAGGCGTTCTTCGTGCACAACCGGGTCGACACCATCGATGAGACCGCCGAGCGGGTGCGCGCCCTGTGCCCGAAGGCGCGAGTGGCGGTCGGGCACGGCCAGATGGAGTCTGCCCAGCTCGAGGAGGTCATGCTCGGCTTCCTGCGCGGCGGGGCCGACGTGCTCGTGTGCACGACGATCGTCGAGTCGGGCCTCGACATCTCGAGCGCCAACACCCTGATCGTCGAGCGCTCCGACCACATGGGCCTGGCCCAGCTCTACCAGATCCGCGGGCGGGTCGGGCGCTCGAAGGAGCGCGCCTACGCCTACCTGTTCTTCCCGAGCGCGGCGGCGCTGACCGCCGACGCGAGCGCCCGGCTCGCCACCCTTTCGGACTACACCGAGCTCGGCTCGGGGTTCAAGATCGCCATGCGCGACCTCGAGATCCGCGGTGCCGGCAACCTGCTCGGCGACGAGCAGTCCGGCCACGTGGCCGCCATCGGCTTCGAGCTCTACATGTCGATGCTCGACGAGGCGGTCGCCGCGCTGAGCGGCAGCTCGGCCGAAGAGGCGCCCGAGCCGGTGCGCCTCGACGTCGGCGTCGACGCCTACGTGCCCGGCGGCTACGTGCCCTACGAGGCGGCCAAGATCGACGTCCACCGCCGCATCGCCGGCGCCCGCGAGATCGCCGACCTGATCCTCCTGCGCGAGGAGCTCGACGACCGCTTCGGCCCCGTCCCCGAGCCGCTCGACAACCTGATCAAGCTCCAGGACGCACGCATCAAGCTGGGCCGGGCCGGAGCGCAGGCCGTCACCTTCCGCGGAGGGCGGCTCGCGGTCTCGCCGATCGAGCTCGACTCGAGTGGGGCCAAGGCGCTGCGTGCCGAGCTGCCCGAGGCGCTGTACGAGTCGGGGCGCAGCACCGTCTCCGTGCGCGTCCCCGAGGACGCTGGGGCGAGGTTCGACGGTGTCGTGGCCGCGGCCGAGGCCATTCTCAAGGCCGCGACCGAGCCGACCGCGACCGACAACACGACTTAACGGCTAGGTTTAGAGCCGCTTTACCGCTCAGCCCTAGAAACTCCCCAATGCTCAACGACAAAAACCTCCGCCCCCGCGCGGCCCTGCGTTCCCGGCCGCGCCTGCTGCTCGTCGGCGCCGCCGTCCTCGCCGCCGCGGCTCTCGCCGGCTGCGGCAACAGCGTCCCCTCCGACGGTGTGGCCAACGTCGACGGCGAGGTGATCGACAAGCAGGAGTTCGAGCACTGGCTCGGCGCCGCGGCCCGCTCCCAGCAGGCCCAGCCCGGCGCGGCTCCCATGCCGGTCGCCCTCCCTGACCCGCCCGAGTTCCGCAAGTGCGCTGCCGCGAAGATCGCGGCGCCGCCGCAACCGGGCGCGCCCAAGCCGAACGAGCAGCAGGGCCGCGAACTCTGCAAGCAGGAGTACGGCCTCCTGCGCGACCAGGTCATGCAGTTCCTCGTCTCCTCGCTCTGGATCGAGGCCGAGGCCTCCGATCGCGACCTCGAGGCGGCCGACGGCGAGGTCGACAAGATGTTCAACGACCAGAAGCGCCAGTCGTTTCCGAGCGACCAGGAGTACCAGCAGTTCCTCAAGGCTTCGGGGCAGACCGAGGAGGACCTCAGGTACCGGGTAAAGCTTGACGTGCTCTCGAACAAGGTTCGCGAGGCGATCGTCAAGGGCAAGGCCGACGTCAGCGAGGCCGAGGTCCGGAGCTTCTACAGCAAGAACAAGGGCCAGTTCGGCCAGCCCGAGCGGCGCGACCTCAGCGTCGTCCTGACCGAGAAGGAGGCCGACGCGAAGAAGGCCAGGAAGGCGCTCGACGGGGGCGCGGAGTTCAAGGACGTCGCCAAGAAGTACTCGATCGACGAAGCCTCGAAGGGCCAGGGCGGCAAGCTCACCGGCGTCGGCAAGGGCCAGCAGGAGATGGCCCTCGACGACGCGGTCTTCACGGCGAAGCAGGGTGAGCTGACCGGTCCGGTCAAGACCCAGTTCGGCTTCTACGTCTTCGAGGTCGACAAGGTGGCCCCCGGCTCACAGCAGAGCTTCGAGCAGTCGCGCGAGACCATCAGGGCGCAGCTGCGCTCGACCAAGGAGCAGAAGGCGCTGACCGCGTTCGTCGAGGGGTTCCAGAAGGAGTTCAAGGAGAAGACGAACTGCGCTAAGGGCTTCACCATCCCGCAGTGCAAGAACGGCGGCAAGCTTCCCTCGCCGAACGATCCGGCCGCGCAGGGCGCTCCGCAGCAGGGCGTCCCCCAGCAGGGCGCCCCCCAGCAGGGCGCCCCCCAGCAGGGCGGACAGGGCGCGCCGCCGACCCAGGGCGCTCCGCCCTCGGGCGGGTAGGGCACGGGCGCACCAGCCTCGGGCGCCCGAGGACGATGAGCGAAGACCGCGCGGCCCGAGCCGGGGCCGCGCTCGAGCGGCTCGACGAGATCGCCCGTCGGTTGCGGCGGGAGTGCCCGTGGGACCGCGAGCAGGACGAGCGCTCGATCGTCCCCCACACCGTGGAGGAGGCCTACGAGCTGGCCGACGCCGCCGGGCAGGGCGACGACGCCAGGCTGCTCGACGAGCTGGGCGACGTGCTCTTCCAGGTCCACTTCCTGGCCCTGCTGATGGAGGAGCGCGGCGCCGGCGACCTCGCGCAGGTCGCCGAGCACCTGCACGCCAAGCTGGTGCGCCGCCACCCCCACGTGTTCCCCGCGGCAAGCAGCGGGACAGGCGGGAGCGCGCAGGCCGACAGCGCCGGGCAGGTGCTGGCCAACTGGGACGCCATCAAGCGCACCGAGCCCGACCGCGAGGGCGGCATCTTCGGCGAGGTGCCCGAGAATCTTCCCGGGCCGCTGTACGCGCGCAAGGTGCAGCGCCGTGCGGCCTCCGCGGGTCTGGAGGAGGGCGACGCCGTCCCCTACCAGACGGTGATCGCCGAGCTGGAGCAGCTCCGCGCCGCGGCGGATCGCGAGACCGCGTTCCACGAGGTGGGCGATGTCCTGTTCGCCGCCGTCGACGTCGCCCGCAAGCTGCGCGTGGACCCCGAGCTGGCCCTGCGCGCCGCCGCCGACCGCTTCCGCACGACCATCACCGAACGCAGCGAGGAGAACGCACCTTGAGCCAGATCGAGCGCGTCCACGGCCGTCAGATCGTCGACAGCCGCGGCAACCCCACCGTCGAGGTCGAGGTCGCGTTGCGCTCGGGCGCCGCGGGGCGCGCCGCGGTGCCCTCCGGAGCGTCCACGGGCGAGTTCGAGGCCACCGAGCTGCGCGACGGCGGGAGCGCGTGGGCCGGCAAGGGCGTCACCTGCGCGGTGGCCAACGTCAACGGCGAGATCGCCGAGGCGGTCTCCGGCGTCGACGCCACCGACCAGGCCGGCCTGGACCGCGCGCTGATCGATCTCGACGGCACGCAGAACAAGTCCCGCCTGGGCGCCAACGCCATCCTCGGCGTATCGCTGGCCGCGGCGCACGCGGCGGCCGCCGAGGAGGGCCTGGCGCTGTGGCGTTACCTCGGGGGCGAGGCGGCCCACGTGCTGCCCGTGCCGATGATGAACGTGCTCAACGGCGGCGCGCACGCCGACAACGCCGTCGACTTCCAGGAGTTCATGGTCGTCCCCGTCGGCGCTCCCACCTTCTCCGAGGCGCTGCGCACCGGCGCCGAGGTCTTCCATGCGCTCAAGCGCACCCTCGGCGCGCGCGGGCTGGGGACGGCCGTCGGCGACGAGGGCGGCTTCGCGCCCGACCTCGACTCCAACGAGGCGGCGCTCGAGGTGCTGATCGAGGGCATCGAGGCCGCGGGCTACACCCCCGGGGGCGACGTCGCGATCGCACTCGATCCCGCGACCAGCGAGATCTTCGAGTCGGGCGCCTACGTGCTCGAGCACGAGGGCCGCTCGCTGGGCGCCGCGGAGCTCGCGGCCTACTGGGCCGAGATGGCCGGGCGCTATCCGATCCTCTCGATCGAGGACGGCATGGACGAGGAGGACTGGGAGGGCTGGAAGGCGCTCACCGAGGCGCTCGGCGAGCGGGTGCAGCTGGTCGGCGACGACCTGTTCGTGACCAACATCCGGCGCCTGGCGCGCGGCATCGAGCTGGGCGCGGGCAACGCGCTGCTGGTGAAGGT
>JACCTJ010000018.1 GCA_013812485.1 Thermoleophilaceae bacterium | reverse complement strand
CTCCCCGCCCGGGCTCACCACCGCCGCGCACGTGTCGTCGCAGCTCGTCTCGAGGGCGAGGATCACCGGTCCAACTCACGCCCCATGATCAGGGCGTCCTCGCGGTTGTCGTGGTAGTAGCCCTTCCGGTGCCCCGCCGCCGCGAAGCCGAGGCGCTCGTACATGGCCACGGCGCTCGCGTTCGAAGGGCGGACCTCGAGCGTGTAGCGCTCGCCCGGGCGGTCGGCGCGCTCGAACAGGGCCGCGAGCAGCGCGGTGCCGATGCCGCGGCGGCGCAGGTCGAGGTCCACCGCAACGTTCATGACGTGCCAGACGTCGGCGTAGCGCGAGCAGACCAGGTAGCCGACGAGCCGCTGCCCGTGCAGCGCCGCCAGGGAGATCCCCGACGGCTTCGAGACCTCGAGCCCGAACATGGCCAGCGACCAGGGCGTCGAGAAGGACCGCCGCTCGATGGCCATGACCTGCGGTAGGTCGGAGAGCGAGAGGCGGCGGACGGCGAGCGGCTCGATCGCCGTGGCGGCGGGCTGGCTCATGGGTGGGCGACGGGCGGCTTGGGCACGGCGTCGGGCCTGCGCAGATAGTTGGGAAGGACCGCCTCCGGCGCCGCGACGGGCCCTTCGCTCGCGAGCCGGCAGACGTGCAGGGCGCGAATCACGTGTAGGGGTGAGTCCTCGGGCGCGACTCGGGCTCCGGCGGCCTCGAGCACGTTCCGGAAGCCTACCGCTCCGTCGCCCACCGCCAGAGCGGTGATCCCCGCTGCCCGAATCCGGGCGGCCAGCGCGGCGGGATCGGCGACAAACGGCGCCCAGAGCTCCTCTGCGCCACGATACAGCGCCGCGAAGGCCTCGCCGCGCCGCGCGTCGATGACGGCCAGGGTGAGCTCGGCCTCGGCTCCCGCGGCGAGGGCCGCGAGCGAGGACACCGGATGCACGGGCAACAACCGCGCCGACGCGATCGCCCGGGCCGTGGCGATGCCGATTCGCAGGCCCGTGAACCTGCCCGGTCCGACCCCGACGGCGAGGGCGTCGAGATCGCCGAAGCCGAGGGCGGCCTGCTCGAGCACGAGGGCGATCGCGGGCATGAGCTCGCTCGCGTGGGCCGGTCGTGCGGTCAAGGCCGACGGCGGGGGGGCGACCTCGAAGGCGTGGCCGTCGGCTCGCAGCAGGCAGGCCGCCGTGGCCGCGGTCGAGGTGTCGAGGCCGAGGACGTTCACGGGAACGGAGCGTCGGTGACCTCGATGATGCGCGCGCCTTCACCGGGACCGGCGTGCTCGAGCCGCACCCGCGCCACCACGCGCACGCCGAAACCGGGCCCTTCGAGCTCGGGTTCGGCCAGCGCCGGCCACTCGACGAAGGCCACGCGCTCGCCGGTCAGGTAGTCGGCCAGGAGGGCGGGGTCCTCGCCGGCGAGGGTGCCGAGGCGATACAGGTCGAGATGCGCGATCTCGAGGGCGGCGGCGCCCGGGTCCGGGCCCGGCTCGGCCGCCCGGTAGAGCTGGCCGACCGTGAAGGTCGGGCTCGTGACAGGCTCGGTGACCCCCAGGGCTCGGCAGGCCCCGCGCACGAACGTAGTCTTGCCACTGCCGAGCTCACCCGCAACGAGGACCACGTCGCCCGGACGCAGACGGCGCGCGAGCGACGCGCCGGCGGCCTCGGTCTCCTCGGGGCTGGTGGTCTCGAGACGGGCCAAGGTCGCTACTCGAACAGATCGAGCTGCGAGCGATCGGCGGCCGCTGTCTCGGTGTCCGGCCGGCCGGGCTTCGCGACCTGCGCCTCCGCGTCGGCGGGCGCGCCGAGGTCAGCGTCCGCATCTGCGCCCGAACCGCCTCCGGCCGCGGCCCCCGGCTCGCTCTTCGGCAGGCCCGGGCCGAGCTCGGGAGCGGCGACCTCGTCACGCCCCTCGATCCTGTCGCTGTTCCGCGCCTCCTCCAGCAGCGCGGGAAGCCTCGCGAAGTCGGCCTGCAGAAGCTCGCGCACCGCCTCGGTCCGCAACGCCGCGGCCGGGTGGAAGATCGGGTAGAGCTGGATGCTGCGCCCGCCGAGCTCGTGCCTCTGGGGGCTCCCGTGCACCTTGGTGATGCCGATCTTGCCCCCCGTGAGCAGCTTCGTGGCGAAGTTTCCGAGCGTGCAGATCACGAGCGGCTCGATCAGCTCGATCTGACGGAAGAGCCACGGGCTGCACTCCTCGATCTCCTCGGGCAGCGGGTCGCGATTGCCGGGGGGACGGCATTTGAGGACATTGGCAACGAAGGTGTCCTCGCGCTGGAGCCCGATCTCCTCGAGCAGCGCGTCGAGCAGCTTGCCCGCCCGGCCCACGAACGGCTTGCCCTGGCGATCCTCCTCCGCGCCGGGGGCCTCGCCCACGAACATGAGTTCCGCGTCGGCGTTGCCGGCCCCGAACACGAGCCGCATCCGGTCGGCGGTGAGCGGGCAGACGTGCCCCTCCGAGAGCCGGCGGTACAGGGCCACGAGCTCGCCTCGGCGCTCGGCGGGAGAATGGACGCTCACGGCGGAAACGGTAGGCCAAGCGCCCGCGGGACACCGCTATCCTTCGTCGTGGCCGCTACCTCACCGGAGCGGACCGGTCATCACCACCCACGGTGCTTCGCATGAGCGAGCCCGAGACGCGTTACGCGTACGACACCCCCGTTGCCTCGGCCGCGTCATCGGCGGATGGTTTCGCCATGCCGCAGGTCGTCGGCGTGATCGGCTGCGGGCGGGTCGGCACGGCTCTGGCCGCCGCCCTCGGCGCGACCGGAACGGCGGTCGACGGGCCGCTTGGGCGCGACGAGAGCGCCTCCGCCGAGACGGTGCTGCTGTGCGTCCCCGACGCCCAGATCGCCGCCGTGGCGGCCACGCTCGCGGCCGGCTCGGCCCCGGCCCGCTTCGTCGGTCATGTGAGCGGCGCGACGCCGCTGTCTGAGCTCGAGCCCGCGCGCCGAGCGGGCGCCGAGGTCTTCGGGCTCCATCCCCTTCAGACCTTCTCGGGCGACGAGCCCTCGCTGGCCGGGGTCGGCTGCGCGATCGCGGGCTCGAGCCCGGCCGCGCTCGCCCTCGCCCGCGCGCTGGCGGAGCGCCTCGGCATGGTGGCCTTCGAGATCGACGACGGCCGGCGCGCGAGCTACCACGCCGCCGCCTCGATCGCCTCCAACTTCCTCGTCACCCTGGAGGCCGCGGCCGAGGCCGTGGCGGCGGATGCCGGCTTCGCGCCGGGCGAGGCCCGAGCCCTGCTCGCCCCGCTCGTCCGCCAGACCGTGGAGAACTGGGCGGCCCGCGGCCCCGAGGCCGCGCTCACCGGGCCCGTGGCCCGCGGCGACGCGCCCACGGTGGCCGCCCAGCGCTCCGCCGTCACCGAGGCCGACCCCTTGCTCCTCCCCCTCTTCGAGGCGCTGGTCGAGCGCACGCAGGCGCTCGCCGCCCGCACCGGCGAGCACGCCCCGCTCGAGGTCGCGGCGTGAAGCTCGAGCGCACCGTCTCCGGCCTGCGCCGCGAGCTGGCCGGCGCGCCGCGACCGGTGGCGCTCGTGCCGACCATGGGCGCGCTCCACGAGGGCCACCTGACCCTGATTCGCCGGGCCCGGGAGCAGGGGGCCACCGTGGTCGTCTCGATCTTCGTCAACCCGGCCCAGTTCGGCCCGCGCGAGGACCTCGCCGCCTATCCGCGCGACGAGGAGCGCGACGCCCGTCTCGCCGCCGAGGTCGGCGCCGACCTCCTCTTCGTGCCGCCCGCGGAGGAGGTCTATCCGCCCGGCTTCGACTCGCGCGTAGAGGTCGGCGGGGTCTCCGCCGAGCTCGAGGGCGACCCCGCCCATCGCGGGCCCGAGCACTTCCGGGGCGTCGCCACCGTCGTGGCCAAGCTCTTCAACATGGTCGGGCCGGACGTCGCCCTGTTCGGCCAGAAGGACGCGCAGCAGGCGCTGGTGATCCGCAAGCTCGCCCGCGACCTCGACTTCGGGGTCCGGATCGAGGTCGTGCCCACCGTCCGCGACCGCGACGGCCTCGCGCTCTCCACGCGCAACGGCTACCTAACCGCCGCCGAGCGCGAGCGTGCCCTCGCCCTCAGCCGAGCGCTGCGCGCCGCGGAGGCCCTCGTCGAGGGCGGTGAGCTCGAGACCGACCGCGTGCTCGAGGCCGCCCGCGCAGAGCTCGAGCAGGCCGCCGTCGTGCCCGAGTACCTCGAGCTGCGCTCCGCGGCCGACCTCTCCCCCGCCGAGCGCGTGGACGGCGAGGTCCTCATGTGCGTGGCCGCCCGCGTCGGGCCCGCACGCCTGATCGACAACGTCATCCTCCGTGCCCCCGCGGAGCCAACCCTCGACACCCGTCCCCTGACAGGAGCAGCCACATGATCCGCACCATGCTCAAGTCGAAGATCCATCGTGCGACCGTCACCGGGAGCGACCTCCACTACGTGGGCTCGATCACCGTCGACCGCGAGCTGCTCCAGGCCGCCGACCTGCGCGAGCACGAGCTCGTCCACGTCCTCGACATCGACAACGGCGCCCGCTTCGAGACCTACACCATCGCCGGAGAGCCGGGCTCCGGCGAGATGCGGGTCAACGGGGCGGCCGCCCGTCTGGTGCACACCGGCGACACGGTTATCGTCGTCTCGTACGCCGGCTACGACGAGGACGAGCTCGAGCGCTACGAGCCCACGGTCGTGCATGTGAACGCCGGCAACGCGATCGTCAGCGTCGACGACGCGGTCGGGGAGCTGCTGGCATGAGCGCCGGGGCCCGGGTCTCCCCCGCCCCGCCGGCCAAGCGGCCGACGATCACCCTCGCCACCCTCGGCGAGAAGAAGGCGCTCGGCGAGCCGATCGCCATGGTCACCGCCTACGACTACCCGAGCGCCCAGGTGGCCGAGGCCGCCGGCGTCGACGTCGTGCTCGTGGGCGACTCGGCGGCCATGACCGTGCTCGGCTATCCGAGCACCGTGCCGGTGTCGGTCGAGGAGATGCTCATGCTCGCCGCCGCCGCCCGGCGTGGCCTGACCACGCCCCTGCTCGTCGGTGACCTGCCCTTCGGCTCCTACGAGGCCTCCGACGAGGACGCGGTGCGCACCGCCCAGCGCTTCGTCAAGGAGGCCGGCTGCGACGCGGTCAAGCTCGAGCGGGGCGGGTCGTCGGTCGAGCGCGCGCGGGCGATCGTGGCCGCGGGCATCCCGGTGATGGGGCACGTCGGCCTGACGCCGCAAACCGCGACCGCGCTCGGTGGGTACCGCTCGCAGGGCCGCACCGCGGAGCGGGCCGCCGAGGTGATCGGCGACGCCCTCGCCCTCGAGCAGGCCGGTTGCTTCGCGATCGTCCTCGAGGCGATCCCCAGCGACGTGACCGACGTGCTCATGCCGCGGCTGGCGGTGCCGGCGGTCGGCATCGGAGCGGGACCGGCCGCCGACGGCCAGGTGCTCGTCTTCCACGACCTGCTCGGCATCTTCGACGGCCACGCGGCCCGCTTCGTGAAGCGCTACGCCAACGTGCGCGAGGTCATGATCGA